>NZ_JBYSWK010000020.1:0-76947 GCF_058781025.1 Heyndrickxia sp. FW510-T9
GTGAGGTTTTTTTAATACCACGCTTGAAGCTCTTTAGAACCCCCGGCATAGCCAGGGGTTTTCGAAACCATAAAAAAAACACTGTATAAGAAATTTTATACAGTGGTACAAGTTAAGTATTATTTCGTTATTTTTTAATTTTAACAACGATATTGTCTAGCTTAAATACTTTCTTAGGAGCAATACTATCTCGTGAACTCCCTATAGCCCCAGTCGCTTTATCTATTTTATCAGCATCCAACAGCCGTACGACTGGAGTGATAATTAAACTTGTTGCTTTTGGGTTCAGTTTTTCAAAAGAATTCGAAGGTTGAATAAGTATGTCTGAATTAATATCTCCACCATAATAATTGTTTCTATAAATATTCCCTAAATTATCTTTCACTTCAATACCTACAAATACAAAGTCCCACTTTCCATATACCTCATTGGATATGAATCCATCGCTATAGATATTAAAAGACATGGGGGTATAAGTTATGTTCCTAACATTTACAATAACACCCTTCTTTTCGGTTTTTTGATTCACAACTTGCTCACGATTTTTTGTAGCCTTCAAATCAAATTTAAAATTCCAGTTGCCATTTATATCTACTTTGTGGGTTTCCGGATGCAACATAAAGCCTTCCATATTAAACTCGAAATGACCCTTTTCTTCAACAGAATAAAGATGACCAATGGTAATTCCAACGTAATGATTTTTATCTTTTTTAATAATTTTATGGGTAGCTGATTCCACTTGCGAAAAGGCACCTTTTATTTGTGGTTTGCCAGATATAAAAGGAGATTTCCCTAAATCTTTTTGACTCTCAATATCATAGGTAATGAATATGTTCTGTCCGTCAAAAACTGCTTCCTTAACCGTAACTTTTATTCCATTATCTTCTTGCGTCATCTCAAGGTTCTTTGCGTTTTCATGGTAATTTTTATAAAGTCCGTCACCATTGAAATATTTAAATATATTGTTCAAAATGGGAATGTCTTTTGCAAAAGTTGTAAAGGAAAGACCGAATAGTGTTGCAGAAGTTATCCCAATTGTAATAGAGGCTGCAGTTAACATTCTTTTCCATTTTGATAGTTTTTGTTTCTTCACTCTATGTTGGTGTTTTTCTCCTATAGATATAGCTCTCTCAACGGTTTGATTAAGTAGATCTACAGGTACTGATATATTGTCTACCATATTTTTAATATCTAGTTGGAGTTTCACCATATAAATCTCCTCCTTCTCCTAAAATATCTCCAAATTTCTTCAGAGTACGATGTAATTGTGACTTAATGGTTCCTTCTGGCTTATCCATAAAATTTGAGATTTCCTGTATGGAATAACCATAATAAAATCGAAGTAATAGTAGCGTTTTTTGTTGAGGTTTTAGTTTTTCAAATATACTTGATATATCCATTTTGGTAATTGAAAAATCTTCTTCATTGTATCCAGAAATTAAAAGGTCCAATTCTAATGGAATTACATTTTTATTTTTTCCCAAGTGATCGAGAGCAGTATTTATTAATATTCGAGTAATCCAAGTAGAAAAATATTCGATTTCCTTAAGATTATGAAAGGATTTATAGCTCTTAATGATTGTGTCTTGCACTATGTCAAGCGCGTCTTGTTCATTTCTAACATAAGAGTATGCAACTTTATAAAGTTTCTCTTGTTCTGATTGGATTAGTCTTTCGAAGGAATTATCACTCGAAACATTATTATTAGATTTAAAAATTTCCATACCTTCTCCCCCCCTTACTAAAGAAATCTTAACCGACTTTTCATAAATATAGGAATTCTATCAAGCCTTTACACTTATTAGACATCATTAGTTTTTAATTCGTTCCATTGATGGAAATAAATTTTATTGAGAAATTTTAATGAAGGGATTTTTAGTTTAATAATGAATTGTAATGCGAAATGTAAAAATTCTATTCAATACCATATAGTGGTCATGTAAATATACAACCTTAGTCATAATATAATTAACCCCTATTATAAATTGTACAATTTTTTCAAACGTCTGAATTAAACTATCTTATCTAATTTCCCAGCACAATAAAAAAAGCTTCTGTACAAAATATACAGAAGCCTTTCAAAGCTCTTAAATGATTTTCTTCAGAAAACCAACCATCGTTTTGTATACTTTAATAGCACTTTCTGTTTTAGAGAATGCATGTCCCTCACCATCAAGAACAAGATATTAAACTTCCATTCCTCTTTGTTTCAACGCCTTCAAAATCACAACGGACTCTACTTTCACGACTAGAGGATCAATTGCAATCTGTTGAAAAAAAACAAATTCCATTTAGTTTATTATTGAGGGATATTTCACTATTTATTTTACAACGAGAACATCCATCTCCGCATTTTTCATTATCGTTTCACTTACACTGCCAACAAGCAGCTTTTTTAACAGCCCTTTCCCACTGTTCCCAACAATAATTAAATCGACATGATGCTCCAAGGCAAAATCACATATATCCGTACCAGGCTTGCCATCTAATGTTTGGAATTCAGCAGGAACACCTTGATGATTTAAAAATGCTTTAGCGTGATTCATGATCTCTTCCGTTGGATCATACATAATCTCTTGTGTATTTCGTGAAAGCTCTTCATCCTTTACCATAACTTGTGCAGGATATAGTCCACCATCCGGTCTTGGACCTAGAGGAAAATTCAAACGATAATGATCATAACTAAGTTCATTTGTATGTTCTTGAATAACATGTGCTACTGTAACCTTGCAGTCAGAGTTCAGGGAATAAATTTGTGCTGCTCTTTCTAATGCTTTCATACCATCCTTAGAATCATCAAAGCTAATAAGAATATGCTTATACATTTTTCATCTTCCTTTCGTTTTCTGACTTTCTATCCATTTACCCGATATTTTTAATTTGAAAACAAAAACATAATAGATTCGAAATGTTATTTGCTGTTATCACTTTAAATCGATTTGACCAAATTACATTACTAGCAGATAAGGAATAACTTCCCATGTAAAAAAGAGATCTAATCCCCAATGGGACCCAATCATCTCAATTTTTATAAGCCTTTGACTAATTTTTAGAAACAAATAGGAATTACCCTTAATTAAAAGATCTAATTCCTTTATTAAAAAGAACTAATATACCAATTAACACGATGGCCGCACTAAAAACAACAAGAGTCGTAATTTCCCCAATACCTTCTGCTATCCAGCCTGTTAAAAGATAGCCAGCTGGCAACAATACAACGGTACCTAACATATCTAAGCTTGCGACTCTGCCAAATTTCTCTTCTGGTACAAGCTCTTGAAGACTTGTTTCCCAAATGAGACCGCCAAGCATATTGGAGGCACCTACCAAAAACATCAATAGCATGAGAAAAGGTACATTCGCAAAAGCAGGTAACAGCAGAAGAGCTATGCCCGTTAATGCGACACTCAGATAGGTAAGAATCCCTCTTTTATTCCATTTTTTGCGCAAACCGAAAATGAGCCCACAGACAATCGCCCCAGCTCCTGAAGCGGAAATTACAAGTCCAAACACAGTAGGATCAAATTTATAATGGACATTGATCAACCAAGGAAGTAAAACCTTCATAATGCCACCCCAAAAAATGTTAATCAACGAAAAAACAAGAATAGTAATCCATAGCCATGACTGTTGCTTGATAACTTCAATTCCTTCTAGAAAGTCTCTTTTTAATGAACTTTTAGCAGACGGTTGATTCCCCTCTCTCTGAAAACTTAACCTTCTCAGTGATAATAAAAAAACGAATGAAATGAAGTAAGTAACAGCATCGATTCCAAATCCCCAAGCTGCGGAAAATGCTGAAACTATAATCCCTCCGAGGATAGGTCCAAATATTTTCAATCCTTGCATCGTAACTTGTGTAAGAGAATTTGCAGCATTGCGGATTTCTTTTGTAAAAACCTTAGCCCTTACTCCTGAATAGGCGGGCTGAAAAAAGCTCTCCATGGTACCCATAAAAAACATGATGATAAATAAAGACATCATATTTAAGTGATTCAAAAAAGTAATAACGGAAAGAGTCAGCATTAAAGCGAATCTTATTAAGTCTACAAAAAGCATGACTCTCACTTTATGCATTTTATCAACCAATACGCCCGAAAACGGTAAGAGCAAAATAATTGGAATCATATATATGGCCATGACCGTTCCCATCATGGCCGTTGATTTTGATTCCCGCAATACCGCTATCGGCAATATCACATTTGTAATGGAACTCCCTAACAATGAAAAAAACTGTCCAAATAACAAGACTGTAAACTGTGGTGATTGTTGAAACAGCTGAAAAAATGTAAGCATTCTTCCCCTTTCTTGCACTTTCACCAAACTCACTCTACCCTCTCCCCACATAAAATCTTGAATTTACTGGCCAGTTACTAAAATATAGAATAATTTTTATATTAAATATAGACTTATATATTTTTTTGATTTATACTAATAATACGAAAATTAAGGTTAGTACCTTTTTTATTAACAGAACGCACAAATAGAACATATGTTCTATGCTGAAAAGACGCCCTTAAAGAGCGTCTTTGTTTATTTCCTTCTAAATAATCTTCCATATTATTTTTTTAACATAAATATTCAATGCTCTTTCTATAATTACTAGAAGTAAGCACTGCATATTTATTTGATAAATTTTTGAAAACGGAAAAAATATTGATAATTAAGCAAAGAAAGTGAGCTTGGATATCCAAGTTCACTTTCTTTTTAACCATTCATTTACTTTTTGATCGATTTGTTTATGAAGATCATTTACATTGCCAGTGTCCTTAAATGCTTGATTTGCATACTTCCGAGGGAACATTTTCTTTACGGAGCTAGCCCATTTTGTTCCATCTTCCGCTTCTTTGTAATCAACTACTTCGTAGGTACCATTTACTTTTTTTATTTTCA
This sequence comes from Heyndrickxia sp. FW510-T9, assembly GCF_058781025.1. NCBI lineage: Bacteria > Bacillati > Bacillota > Bacilli > Caryophanales > Bacillaceae > Heyndrickxia > Heyndrickxia sp. FW510-T9. Next base: position 4,894 of record NZ_JBYSWK010000020.1, read on the forward strand.
TTAACACTGGCAAAGAACCGCCCGACTGTTCCTTTCCTTTTGAGTTGAATCCTTCATAGAGAGAGTACACATATACTTCAATTGTTCCAGTATTCTTTTTAGCTGCACCATATATTTTATGAGTTTCAAATTCTTTGTCCGTTTTTCCATAGGCTTTTTGATTATATTCTAAAATGTATTGTGAAATCACCTTATCCATTTCGGGAGTTATTTTAATAGAATTCCTCATTTCAGAACAACCATTCAATAATATTAATATCAAGAAAAACGGTACTACTTTAGCGATGTTTTTCATTTTTCCTCCTTTATAATTTCAACTACGTTTTTATTTTGGTCCAATATGATTAAGTGCATAAATCATCCAAAATGTAAACCCAGCAAATGTAAACAGGCAAACAAATGACAACGACATTACAACGTATTTCAACTTTCCTTTTGGCATATAGAATGCGGTAATAGGTGCAGCAATGAAGAAGAAAATATCCAGAATATATGGTGATGCCCCAAATCTATGCCCGAGAGACATATATAAAAAGACAATTATCGCGATAATTAAGGACATGATAGAAAGATACTTTTTTGTCATAATCCTCCCCCTTTATTGAATATTCTAACACATTTTTTAATAATCTTTAGTGCGGTAAATATTTGTTTATATATTTAAAACTTCTCTCTCCATTTTCTTTTTCAAGATTTACAACAGTAATAAGAGAATAAACAAAAATATTGGAGGGATATTATGGTACAGTCAGTATCTATAATTTTAGAAAACAGGCCGAAACAATGGGGCCATAGAGGGGATCCATATTTGTGGGATTAACTTCAACAATCTTCCACAACGGTTTTTTTCCCTTGTTCGAGGTTGTGCTTTAACCAACTTATTGAACAATTTTTTCAAGAACTTACAAATTACCCTTTTAAAACTGAACCCCCTAATTTGCTCGTTAAATTGCCTTCTATTACTGCTTTAATCTGTTCTTTCTTTTTATAAATTCAAAAAACGCATTCATTTGAATGTAGCTAATCATTCCCATGCTAAATTTAGGTCCTAAACACATACCGCTCTGGAGTGATGAAATCTTCTTTTCCAGGAACGTATAAGGAAATAGTTGGTCCTTTAATTTCAGTTATAGCATTAGCTGGAGCATTAATCGTTCCCGTTTTACTTATAAAACGAATACCACTTAGGTTGTACCCCCAGTTTTTTATTCCTTTATACATAACAGCAGCATTTTCTTCATTCCAACGTTTCACGTCATTTTCGACTGGAATGTACTTCAGCATATTTATTACAATTGATAAATCGTTGTTCGGATCGTAAGCGGTTGTTCCTTGTCCATGCCAATCTTGTTTATGGACGGTAATTTTATTGTCCTTTGTTTTATCAAAATAGATTAAGTATCCTGATTGCAGTTTCTTATTTTGGTCAAAACCGTAAATATATGTTTCAATACTTGTGATGGTTCCATCCTTTGTAAATCTTATTTCTAAATCGTTTGTCATTAAAAAAGGTTCAAGTTTCACCTTTGTTTTTACTGAATCGATAATACCGTTCAGCTTAGTTTGATAGAAATTATCATTTTTAAGCTTTACCCCTGTATCTGTTTTCAACGCATTAATTTTCCAGGCTAATTTTCCATTAAAATGGACCGCAGTGGAATAAATAGAATAACCACCAACAATAGTAGTCAGCAAAAATAAAATTCCTATCCAATTCCATAGGACTGTGTGAATAGGCTTTAAACTTTTAAACCTTTCGCTTAACTTTTCAGCAGAATGCTCTTTCTCCTTTAAAAGAGGGAAGAAGGTGTTATCTTGAAAGTAAAGAAAATACCATTTTTTATTTTCTTTTATTTTTATTAGCCCCTCCAAAGGTAGAATATGACGTCCAATAGATTGATTTAGACTAATTATCAATTGATGATCTTCCATTTCAATTTGGCTGCCAGGTTGGAATAAGAAATCCTCTTTCATCTGCCTTCGATATGTAATAAAAACCCGTATGACCATTACTATTAGCAGAAAACTGATTCCTAAAAATATCGGTACATTTGTTTTCAATTGTCCAAATTTTGTAATCGTGTGTAAAACTCGCCACAACAGTACATAAAGAACAAAAATGACCAGGCTGCTTTTCGTTCCAAACAATAAGTCTTGTAAAACCATTCTTCGATATAATTTTTTTGTTAATTTATTTTCCATTACCATTTCTATTCCACCTTTATTGGCATTTTTACAAACAATCTATCGATGGACAGAATCTATAAAACTATAACTCACAAACATACACTCATTTTACCCTTCCCCTGCCTCAGTTGGTTTTACCTCCGTTGAAAACTTCCATGTTAAGCCGTTATCTTTTGAAATAAATTTTCCTTTTACTTTTCCACCTTCATAATCTCCATTGGGACCCTGATTCACGAGAACTGCAAGGTGGTTACCTTCTTTAATCGGCATTTCAGCTGTAACGAAGATTTTATCATACTGTGATGGAATATTAATTTTTGCCTTAGTCCATGACTTTCCACCGTCTTGTGTAACATAAAAATCTGGTTCCTCAGGATTAATAATTCCATAAGACAAAAAGCCTGTGGCCTCATCTATAAATCCTCCATCTGATATTAGCCTTGTTACTCCTGAATTTTTTGTTTCATGCCAGCTTTTTCCGTCGTCATGTGTTAAAAAGACCGTTGAATATTCTTGAGACATTGTCCGGTCGCCTGAGATAATCACATAACCAAAGTTATCATCCAGAAACTTGACCTTTCTGAAACGTACACCATTTAATTGTTTAACAACCGTAGCATCATGCCACGTTTTACCCTGATCAAGTGAATAAGTTAGTAGAATTCGTTTATTATCTCCGTATAAAAATGCAGCCTTATTTTTCGTAAGAATATAGCTATTATCAATTAATTCTTGTTTGTTTCCATTATATTCACCATCAAATAATTGATCCTTTTCCACCGGTACAGGAATCCAGCTTTTACCCTTATCATACGTGATGGCTAGCTGGTCGTTTTGTAAAGAGTAATCAATTGAACTTTCTTCATTTATTTTCTCTGTCTCCAATTGTTTGGGTATATTTTTAGCTTCAAATAGTTGCCTAATTATTTGGGCGGGCTCTCGGTAACCCATTATGGCAATGACTACGCCAATCATGATAATAATACCGGTTATAACTATCATTAAATTTTTCATTACATTTACCTCGTTTATAAATTTTTTATTAAAAAAGGCTTTGTTAAAAACATAATAGGTATTAAGCTAGGATAACATTTAATGGAACGCTAAAAATAAGGCAATAGAAATATACTATTCTATTGGCACATTCTTATATTTTTCAATTTCTTCATAAGATCCGTTTGCTTTTTGAATAATCCACTTTATCCTTCGTGCTATGGAAGGGTGTGTTTGAAATACCTCATCTACTTTATTCAACTTTGTCAGCATTTGATTTAACCTTGCTATTTCTAACAAAGCAATAGTAAAGTCCCGATAATCAACACCAAGTTCTAAAACAAAACTGTCTGCTTGCCTCTCTTGTAATCGGGTGACCATACGCATACAGAACCCTAAATACAAAATAATAAAAAGCATCATAATAAGAAACGCCATTTTACTTGAGATGGTGGATGAATCCACATATGGAGAAAGTAAAACAACCAGTCCGTATACAAGAATCAGAAACAAAACAATAAGACCACGGCGAATCCATAAATGGAAATGTTTTATATGACCGATTTCATGTGCAAGAATACTTTCAATTTGCTTTTCTGTAAGTTGTTCCATTAGCGTATCAGCGATATAGATTCTCATTTTTCTGTACCCGGTAACTAAAGCATTCGTTTTCTTATTTTTGGCTGGCCAAACATAGAGCTTTACATGACTAATGCCTGCTTTGTCAACGAAAGCAATAAGCCTATCTTCTATTAAAGAACCCTCCATTGGAACAGCCTTTAGACTTTTTCCAATGGTCATGGGTATGACAACAATAAAAAGCACCAAAAATAAAGATAATTCAAATAGGATCAAATAACCAATACTATAAAAACTATTAATATCACCTTGATATAATGTGAGAAAGAAAGATATTGTAATGATGATAGGGATATAAAGGAAAAGTAAACTCAAAAAAACCTGCCCAATGATTCTTAATCGCGTCGTATCGTTGCCTTTTATTGAAGCTCCTATCTTATACGTAATCATCCTATTTACTGACAGAATAATTCCAAATAAAAGATAAGAAATAAATAAGGAGAGGATGGTCTGAACTGTTGAATTACCAAATAACCAATCAAACTGAAATAAACACAATACACTAGTAACGATAAATGTCACAACAAACAAGATTCTATATATGTATTGCTCCAGCACCCTTAACCGATGTAAAGTTTGCTCAAGAGATCCGCTTAACCGATGATACTTTGGAAGATAAGTACTAAGCCAAAATGAAAAAATGAAGTTGATGGCAGCAATCCCAATTCCCATCCATAAAGCCTCTCCATAATCCATATAATAAAACCATTCAAACATTTTATCCCTCCTCGTGTTTAATGTTAGCTCAATATTTTAGTAATCTTTTAAAATATCTTGGTACCCGCTTTTCAAAATGCTAAAAAAGACTAATCAGCATAGAACATTAACTCTGCTCCATCTCAAACCCACGTTCTTAATTTCTCATTTATTTCCATATAATAAATTTTAACATAGATCTCTCATTTTGCTCAGGTGAAAACACTTTTTTATCACATGTTTTTTTCCTAATAAATGTAACTTACCCACTTGGTTATGGAAGGATATTCCACGAAGTTTATTTTAATCTACAGCAATCTTACAAAGTGAATTTCCATACGCCTTAATAAGATTAACTTCGTATAATTTATCGGAAAAGAGTTCACTTCTAGGATCGATACTTGTGATTAGTGCTTTTATGATAATTTAAACGAAAACGATAAAGATACGATGAGAAGCTGATGGGAGAATGAAATGATCGATTTACCACTAGTTTTTCTTACATCACAAATAGAGCCAATAGTCGAAATAAAAGAGGAATTCGCGGACTAAGTCACGAAATAATACCTATAACGAAGGGAGGATTTTATGAAACCACCTGTAGCAAAACGCATTCCACATCCCCATGAATTGCATGGTGATGTGCGCGAAGACGACTTTTATTGGCTGAAGGAGCGTACCAATCCGGAGGTTATCCATTATTTAGAGGAAGAAAATCGGTATTACGATGAAATCATGCGCCCACTGGAGGAACAAACCGAACAAATTTATCTAAGCATGGTTGACCGAGTTCCCGATTCAGAAATAAAAGTGCCGGTGCAACATGGACAATTCTTCTATTATTCCCGTTTGGACAAAAATAAGCAATATCCAATCTATGCACGTAAGCAGGCGGATAGCCGCGACCTTCTGCCAGAAGCACCAGAAGAAGTAGTGCTCGATCTAAATGAATTGGCCGTAGAGGGTGAATATTTAAGCGTGATGCAGCAGCGTATGAGTAGCGATCATAACCGACTCGCTTATTTGGAGAATCGGGATGGCACAGACCGATATACCATCCATGTCAAGGACATGGAAACGGGCGAGCTTCTTCCCGACCGGATTCCGGATGTTTATTTATATTACAGTATGGAATGGAGTCGGTGTGGCCAATATATTTTTTACATTACCGTTGATGAAAATCAACGGCCATACCAGTTGTGGCGCCATCGTTTGGGAAGTGATAGTGATGAACTGATCTACGAAGAAAAAGACATGACATTTACATTATTCGTGACTAAATCGCAAAGTGGGAAATTTATTTTTGTGCATTCAAAGTCAAAAACGACGAGTGAGATTCGCCTGTTAGATGCGAATTCCCCATTATCTCCTTTACAACTACTAGACGGACGGCGTGAAGGAATAGAATATGATGTTGAGGATTGGGGAGATGACCTGCTCATACTGACAAACGAAGCGGCGTCAAACTTTCAGTTACTCCGTTGTCCTCTAGGTGACCTTTATTCGAGGGTAAAATTAGTTGAGAATAGCGAAGTACGCTATCTTCAAGGAATGTACCCGTTTCAAGACTCGTTGCTTATCTTTGGCAGGGAGAACGGGTTGACGCAAATCTGGGTGCTGCAGGACGATGAGTTAAAACGAATTGAATGGGATGAACCCCTATACACAGTATCGATTTTATCCGATCAAAGCTATGAGACAGCGAAAGTATTAATCCAATATGAGTCCCTGCTCACTCCAAAAACAACTTACGAGCTGAATTTGCATTCTTTCGAAAGGCATCTGTTGCAAGTTGCGCCTGTCAGCGGAGAATATGATCCTTCCCGCTTCCGTCAAGAGCAATTGTGGGCGGTAGCCGAGGATGGAGTCAAAGTACCGATGACCATCGTCTACCTAGAAGGAGCGCTTAAGTCTGGGCCAGCCCCGGTTATTCTTCATGGGTATGGATCGTATGGAGCAAACAGCAATCCGCATTTTGACCCGTATCGACTTCCGCTCTTGGAGAAAGGAATAATATTTGTCACAGCGCAAGTGCGTGGCGGTTCCGAAATGGGACGGAGTTGGTACGAAGACGGAAAAATGCTGAACAAACGAAACACGTTCACAGATTTTGTAGCTGCAGCGAAATATCTTATTGAGCAGGGCTACACAACCCCAAGTAAAATGGCTGCTCGTGGAGGCAGCGCGGGAGGCTTGCTCGTAGGCGCAGTTGCTAATATGGCCGGTGAACTATTTCAGGTCATCGTTCCAGCAGTACCATTCGTAGATGTAGTCACGACGATGCTCGATGCCACGATTCCCCTTACAACCCTCGAATGGGATGAATGGGGCAATCCTCAAGAACGAGAGTACTATTTCTATATGAAGTCTTATAGCCCATATGACAATGTAGAAGCGAAAAACTATCCGCATATGTATGTCACAACCGGTCTGAACGATCCGCGAGTAGCTTATTGGGAACCGGCAAAGTGGGTTGCACGCCTAAGAGACGTAAAAACTGATGACAATGTCCTTGTACTCAAAACGAACATGGGTGCCGGCCACTTCGGTGCGTCAGGCCGTTTCAACCACTTAAAGGAAGCTGCTGCCTGCTATGCATTTATTCTTGATAAGCTCGGCGTCGATAGCGAATAAAAAATTCTAACCCCCGGTAATCGGGGGTTAAGTTATGGGCACAGGGATGTCTCGAATATGTCAAGAGTATTTGTGGCGATACATGAAGTCCACTTACTTACTCTAATCTTATAAAAAGAAAAATTTTTTTTTACAACCAAGTAACCGATACATGTTATTTCAATGAAAGATTCTCAACATTATCCAAATATTTTGTCGTACTATATTCATGAATCTGGAGCTCTTTTGGAATCACCATCTCTCCAGAGTCTTCATTTTGTAAGGTTATGTTTTGAACTGTAATGAAATACCGCGGCTGCTTGATTTCTTCGTATGGGACAGGGATCTTACTCATATCGTATTCATTTCCATTTCTATCAACTATCACTACTTCAGAATTCATCTCCATTGAACTAGGTCTCATTCCATTCTCACCGACAATATCGAATTGAAGCGACTCATATGCTCGATTCTTGATTTCATGATTACTTAACACAACATTGGCGGATTTTCCAACCTCCACCTTGTCGATTGAAATGGTGCTGCCAGCATATTCAAAAGTTTGAGGATATCTTTTGGATGCATCCAGTTTAATGGTTTTTTCGTCTTCAAGCGTTAAATTTACAGATTGAAAATGAACCTTAACCTCCTTAGGCTTTCCTCCAAAAAATGGATCAAAATTGGTTTTTAAAGTTAACCGATTCATATCCCCCGAAAAATAACCTCCGCCTCCATATATATCGACTTTCACTTTTTTATTGTTCACTTCGAGACTGTCAACACTAAGGTTTTCTATCCGCTTTTCTGGCAAATCATTATTAACTGAAATCTCCAGAATTGTTGCCGTTGGAGCAATCGTTAGTTTTTTGAATCGAACCGTGATCCCTTCGACTGCCGTTATTTCATCCAATGCATATTCTTTAGAGGGATGTTTTGTTACAGGAACCTTAAAGTTCCATTTCCCCGATTTATATTCCATGTCCGCGTAAGGATTGGAGCGATTTTTGTTCGAGGAATCACGAATCAATTTCTGTAGTCCTGTAATCTTAAGCTTGATTGTTCCGTTATCCTTCTTCAGTGGCGGCAGACTCAACTTTCCGTGAAACACGTTCTTTTCTTTTTTATTTACATTCGATTTAAGGTCAGGAGGATAATATCTGTGATTTGTTTCATCGTTCATGATTTCATTCATGTTCTCCACAGTGGCACCATCATAATCTATCATATATTGATTATCTTTAGATGAATCCTCTATTTCATAAAAAATAAGCGTCTGCACATCATCAGCAATTGCGCTCTTGATTCTAATCTTTACCCCATTGCTTTCCGCTTCCAGGTTAAGCCTTTTACCCATGCCATGTTGCAGAAATGCTCGCAATTGCTGGTCCTCTTCAGTCCATGAATAGTAGAGGTTGGTAAAAACCCCTGTAAAAACTTCTATGCCCATTAATAAAGCGATAACACTTGCTAAAACAATCCCGATTCTTTTACGTTTCTTAATCTTTCCTTGTCTATGCTTTTCCTTTTCTGCCAGCCTAGCCTTGACGTTCTTCATGAAATCAGATGGCACATGGAAATCCTCCATCTTTTCAGTGAAATATAAAAGTGTTAACATGACATCCTGAAACGAAGCCAAATCCTCCTGGCAGCCTTGACAATGAAACATATGTGCCTCGAAATCTACCTTTTTCGACCGATCCATGTTTCCTTCTAAATAATCGATGTAATTCTCATAGTACTCTTTACAGCCATTAAAGCTTGACCCATAACCCATGCCTTTTTTCATTGACTGGATTCCAGAAAACAAATGCTCTTTGATCCCTTCCACTGATACTTGGAGAAGATCTGCTGTTTCCTCCTTAGAAATTCCTTTTATATATGTAAGAACTAGTGCCTCTTTCTCAAATTCTTCCAATTGATCGAGTGCTTTAAATAAATCCTTATGTTGTTCACTTTCCTCAGAAACTTGTAAACTCCTATTGTTAGAAAGCTCCCTACAGGTATCTATAAAAATAGCTGTGACCCTCGTCTCGAATGATGTTTCATTTTTGAATCGAGGCATTTCACTATGGACTTTAATAATGGAACGAAAAAAAAGTTCTTCCATTTTCTGCTGATTCCTAAGATAGAACCAACCAAGAGTATAGAACTTATACATATGCTGATCGAACCAATCAACGATGGATTCCATGCCTTTGTCACTTTTCATAGTGATTGAAATGGGTTCTAATTTTGCTGGGATCATAAATGTGTTTCCCCCTTATATCTTTCTCTCTATATCTAATGATATATTGATAGGAAGTTTTTTACAATATCAGTAGTGTAGCTAAGACAAGAAAATCTCAGCTTTTTATCTCGATGAAATAACTACTTAATTTTTGTATCGTCTGATTGACCGAATTTGAAGTTGATATTTATTGGGGGCTTAGAATTCACTATCGATTCTTGATTCCCCCCATAAAAAAAAATGAAGGTTTATGGCTTTCTTGCCATTAACCCTTCCATTGGAACATTTGGAAAATCAACTAAGTAATAATCTTTTAAGTTATGGTGTACTCTTGTTTTTAGCCATTTTAATTCACTTTTAACTCCAATTTATAATTTTAATAACAGTTTTGACATTTAAATTAAAGGTTAAATTATATGCTTATAATCAGTCTTTTTTATAAATCTTCATGAATGATAAGTTTTATTTTCTAAAAAAAGGATATAAAATTCATTTCAAAACCTAGTTTCTACTATTATATAGCTAGCTTTGAAGGGATGATTCGAACTCTTTAACAAGCTTATTAAAAGTGGTTTTCTTCCTGCCTAATTCCCTCACAACATTAACAGCTGTCATACCTCCTAATTTCCATCGTTAATACACATTTTTAAACTCTTGTGTGATATGGGAATATTTTTATAGCTTTGTGAACGGTGATAACAACTTGTTTTAAAGAAAAAAGAGCTATTATATGAATCATTAAGAATGAATCTGCAATTGACCAATATTAATCTGGAGTGATCATATGAAAGTTAGAGATATATTTTTTAAGTGGTCTTAAGCATGCTTATATAAAGCGGGGGCTGATGGTCTGGACAATCAAATATCCTCGATAAAGTTTTAAAAGTTGCTGAGACAAAAAAACAGAGTTCACTCATCAAGACTTTATGAGATTAAAGAAAAAGAGGCTTAAGAATGAGCCTTTGTGTCTCTTATTCCTTGAATCGTTTCGTACCTCTATATCGGTTGAACCTCTTGCATTTCTAAATAAATGGGGTCCCGCACCTTTCCGTACAAAAGTACAGATAAAGCGAAGGACCAGTCACTTTCTCTTAGCTATGAACTTTATTCTTTTGTAAGTAATCTGCAACTAACAGCCCGCACTCCAACTGAATAGCAACAAGATTTTTAATCGGAACGACCTGGTAATTAATTTTCTCTTCCAACTCTTCACTCAGCTTTATTAATTCTTCAAGCGAGTGGTTAAACGCCTCTTCCAAAGCATTTTTCTTTTCTTGTTGTTCTTCATTGCGTACTACCATTGCTGCTAATTCAGTTTCACTTACCCTTACCAGCAAACCATAGGCGAGCATTTTATAAAACTTCGTAACTAGTAAATTATCAAACTTCTCGGCAACCGTTGCATTCCTAGAGAAATCAGAATTTACCGAAACCATGGTTCTGGTGGCTTCATTACTCTCCTTATTGTCCGTAAATGCTTCCAATGCTAAGCGGAATGGATTTCTTTCACTTGTAAATGGTTTGATATTATTTAACGTTTTTAGGATAAATTTATCGGACTCATCCGTAAATTCGAGGCTTTGTAGAACAGCATCCTTTCGGCTTATATCCGATTCCGACAGATCTTTGATTCTTTCATCATAAAAGTAAGGTAATTCGGTTAGCAGGGTAAACGATCCGTGCCTTTCCATTGCGTAATCAGCACTACACGTTCCAACCTTTAAACTTTCTTCCGGATGTTCAATACCGTACTCTTCATAATAGTCATAGTTTTGACGAATTCCCAAGCTTTGATAAATGGCAGGATCATAGGCTACACAGTAAGGCGCTTCTGGTTCTCCTAAATTTAGTGGAACTCCGTGTTTCGTTGCCGTATTTCTTAAATTGTCATAGATTTCACGGGTTTCACTTGTAATGTACCAGTACGCACCGCCGAAACCAGCATTGTGTAGCGAATAGATGAATTTTGGTTGTATCTCATCAATAAGCTTCATCATCGCTTTAGTCTCCGGAATGGTATCATGGAAATGTAAATTTTTATAATCAATTGGGAAAGTCCAATCTACTTGCTGATGTCCAGCAGGTCTAAAGAAATTACGTGCATACTGGTAAAGGGTAAACGGCCCCTTAAACCAATCTTCATTCAGTTTTGTACCGTCTGCATCCCATGCTTTAACAATATACCAGGTATAATCTAACTCTTTCCGTAGGGCTTCATTGGTTGCGAGCTCCCTTGTAAAATACTCCAGCATCATAGCTCCAATAGGTTCATTGGGATGTGGTAAACCGAACATAAGAGCATTATTGGATCCATTTCCAATCTTCAAACAATGGAGAGGGTGGTTATCCCGTGTTCTGCCCATTTCAAATATCTCTACTACTTCCGGAAATTCTTCGGCTAGTCTTTGACTACTTGTATCCATCTCTTCGACAGTTAGAAATTCTTTGTAGTCGGGGATTTTTTGGATTACTTCATCAAATATTGTATTCATACTATACCTCCTCATATTTTGGGATAATTAGCTCAGCAATTATCGTGAGTCCAAATTTTGATTTGAGATTTTCACTTTGCATTTTATAACATGGTCATTTCATTTCAAGACGTGGATTATTTTAAATCCGTATAGGTATACTCTTCCCAGCCCCATTTTCCGGCGCCGTCAATCGGTAGGTTTACGTAGGAGGAGTTATTGGCATCATATCCTGCATAAGCGACAATCGGAACATATGGAAGGTCTTTAGCTAGCACTGCCTGAGCTTCCTTATAATATTCAGCCCTTTTCTCCTGATCTCCGGTTTCTGCTCCTTTAGCCGTTAATTCGTCAAACTTAGGATTACTGTATTCACCGTAGTTACTTCCTTCACCAGTACCCAATCGTTTAGCCAAAGCTGCAGGGTCAGGTCCCATAAATCCACCTTGCATTTCAATCATAAAATCTCTCTTTACACTAACCTTTTGGCTCCATGCATTAAATTCACTTACCTTTACTTCCAAGCCAATACCGGCCTCGGCTAAAGTCGCTTTCATTAATTTAGCCATATCCGGATAACCTCCTCCTTCAAATACATCCAGCGTGATTCCCTTGATATAGAAACCATCTTTATCCTTTTTGTAACCAGCATCTTCTAAGATTTTCTTCGCTTCATTAATGTTGAAATGCGGAGATGTCTCCTCACTGTTGGATACCCATTTGATAAGAGCTGGATACATATTGTACTCCGGCTTTTGGACACCATTGAATACTTTTTTTGATATTTCTTCCTTATCTATTGCAGTTGCAATCGCTCTTCTAACGTTGTTATCCTTGAGTATTTTATCTTTCAAATTAAATATGATGCGAGCAGGTGATGGATATTCATTTAAAGCCAATCTTACTTTGTCGTTTGCCTTTAACTGATCAACGCTGGAAGCAGGTACATTGCCAAATACGTCAATTTCACCATTAACCAGTGCCTGAACAGCGGTTTGGTCATCTGGGATGATGGAGAAAACAAGCTTATCCAGTTTTGGTGACCCGTCATGGTAGTCCTTATTTGGTACCAAAGTTACACTTACACCTTGTTTAAATTCGGAAAACTTAAACGGACCAGATCCGATTGGTTTTTTGGAAGCAGGATTGTCTTCCCACTTTTGCCCATTATTAAAGACATGTTCTGGTAGGATGAATGTCGCATACCAACCAAGGTCCGCAATAAACGAAACATCTGGACTATTTAATTTAAATATGACTGTGTGTTCATCCGGTGTCTCAATAGATTTGACAATTTCAAGTCTTGTGCTGAAGTAGTAGGCTTTGTTAGCCTTTATCGTATCAAAAGTGTACTTTACGTCCTTACTTGTCACAGGCTTCCCATCATGCCATTTTGCGTTATCCTTTAAATGGAAAGTAATGTCTAACCCATCATCGCTTACGGTCCATTCCTTGGCCAAGTCAGGTATAATCTGTTTGGATGCATCTAATTTGACCAACCTGTTAAAAACGTTCTGAACAATCGCATATGCATTATCATCGGCTGTTGTATCTGGATTAAACGACATCGGGTCACCCACCGCTCTTACGATCAGTACTTTTTCTTTTTGAGAACCCTTTTTCCCTCCCGTTCCTGTTGAAGTACTGGAGCACCCAATTATGAGTACAGAAACCATAGCCATCATTAAGGTTAGGTATAAAAATTTCCCCTTCATATTATCTCTCCTCGTCATAATGTACATGGAAGATCCTTGTTGGCAAATACTCAATGTACCTCCCAAAATATACTAATCGCATAAATTTACTAGGATTTAATTCCGTTAAAGGGACCGAAGCCCTCCTTACCCCCGAACCTATTACTGATTTTCATTCATGTCTCATAAATCATCCCCTTCCCTTATCAACAATTTCTATTATTCTAGCTATTAACTCTATCACAGGCCACTATATGCCTTTTACCAATCTCGACAGTAGCCGGATATTTATTAAAACATTCCTTCGTAGCCTTAAAACAACGTGAAGCAAAGTAACAACCCGGACCCGGATTAACCGGGGTAGGTGGTTCCCCTTGAATATTAATGATTTCTCTCAATTCTTCTGGATCGGTTGATGCACAATTGGAAATTAAAGCTTGGGTATATGGGTGCTTTGGATTGTTTATAACTGTATCACTATCCCCATATTCGACCACCTTGCCTAAATACATGACGGCTATTTTGTCTGAAATGTATCGTGTCAAAGCAATATCGTGACTGATAAATATAACCGTTGCATTGTTTTCTCTACTTAGGGATAAAAGCATATTGATAATATCGGCACGGACCGAAACGTCCAGCATGGAAACAGGCTCATCGGCAATGATAAATTTGGGTTCGAAAAGCATAGAACGTAGTATAGATATTCGCTGTAGTTGGCCACCCGATAGTTCATGCGGGTATCTTTTCATGATCTCTTCAGCCGGACGAAGACCGCCTGATTCCAATGTTTTTATACATATATCTCTTCTTTCTTCATTCGTTTTTCCAATTCCATGAATTTTAAGCGGCCTCATTAAAATCTTTTCGATTGTATCCCTTGGGGTAAACGTATCAAATGGATTTTGAAAGACGATTTGCACTTGTCTTCTAAATTGTTTTGAATCATTCTTAATCAGTTCTTTGGTCGAAACGCTATCAATATATACATCCCCATGTGTTGGATTTTCAAGCCTTGCGAGCACCTTGCCCAAAGTGGATTTCCCACAACCACTTTCTCCGATTATGCCTAAGATTTCCCCGCGTTCCAATTCTAACGAAACCTGATCCACTGCCTTTATCCATTGGTTTTTCTCCCGTATCGCCTTTAAAAGTTTCTTGGATTTTTGTGGATACCACATGGAGATTTGTTCAATCTTTATAAACGGGTTGTCTTTTATCATTAATTACCTCACCTCCGTTTGAATACAAATGACACCATACCGTGCTCTCATCATGTATTTCTTCGCCAACCGGTTTCACTTGGTTGCATTTTTTCGTGGCATGTTGGCATCTAGGAGCAAAAATACAGCCCTCATATTTTTTGGATAAGTCTGGTAGGTAACCTCCAATACTAGTTAATTTCGACTTTTCTCCCTTTAGGGAAGGAAAAGAGGACAAGAGCCCTTTTGTGTAAGGGTGTTTCGGATTCTTTAAAACATCTTTCACATATCCTACTTCCATAAACTCACCGGCATACATGACAGCAATTTTATTGCAGGAAGCAGCTACAACAGATATATCATGGGTAATCATAATTCTGGTTACATCCAAGGTTTGTTCCATTTTTACGATTTCATTCAATATTTGTCCTTGGGTTACTACATCAAGTGCGGTCGTCGCTTCATCCATGATTAAAAGTTTTGGGTTATGGATTAGACTTATAGCAATAGATACCCTTTGCAGCATCCCTCCAGACAGTTCGTGTGGGTACATCGTATACACTCTTTCCGAAAGATTTACCAATCGAAGTAGATATGTAATCCTACTGAATATCTCCTCTTTTTTCGCATTTGGTTTATGAACCTTATAAATATCTTCTATTTGTTTCCCAATTCGATGTACTGGGCTAAGTGAATTCATGGATTTTTGAAAAACGACTGCAAGTTCACTCCACCTAATATTTCTCATTTCTCGCTGATTTAACTGAACTAAATCTTTTCCGATAAAATTCACGCTTCCTGTAATTTGCGTGTTCATTTCGGGTAATAGCCTTAATAGCGCCATTGCTAAGGTAGATTTACCAGAACCTGACTCTCCCACAATCCCCAAGGAATCGCCCTTATTCATTTTTAAGTTCACATTTTTTACAGCATATACCTTCTTACTTTTATTCACGTAGGTTACGCTAAAATTGTTGACCTCTAAAATTGGATCCATTATTCCACACCCTTCTCGTTTTTATGTTTCGGATCCAGAACATGGTTCAACCCATCACCCAATAAATAAAATACTGTAACTGTCAGAACAATCGCTGCTCCAGCAAAAGCGGAAATCCACCAGGCGGTGGTAATGTACTGTTTACCCGTATAGATCATCTGTCCCCAGCTAATTACGTTAGGATCACCAAGCCCTAAAAAGCTTAACCCTGCTTCTGTTAAAATCGCATTCGACATGCCGATTGTCGTATTTGCCACGACTGGAAAAATACCATTTGGAATAATATATTTAAATAGAATTTGACGCTTACTCTCCCCCATTGCAATAGCACTCTTTACAAATGTTCTTTCCCTTAGTGAAAGAGCCTGCGCTCGAATCAATTTTGCATTACTAGGCCAAGTAGTAAGACCTATTACGATCATGACATTCGTAATACTGTTATCAAAAAATGCGATTACTAAAAGGATTAAAAAAAATGTAGGTACCATCATGAAAGCGTTAATACCCTCTGTAATAATTAAATCTAACTTTCCGCCAAAATAGCCGGCGATACCTCCAATTATTATTCCTAACACAGCGGAGATGAGCGCAGAAATAACAGCTACCATCAGGGAGGTCCGTGCCCCGTAGATAATCATACTGAATATATCCTGACCCAAATGATTCGTTCCAAGTAAATGTCCATTCACTCCTATGCCATTTAATATATCTTTGCCAAAATGATAAGGGTCGAATGGAGCAATAACTGGTGATAAGATGACAACAAGGAGTAGAAGGAGTATGCCGTACACTCCTAACCTAAGCTGTGTGTCATTGTTGATAAATTTAAAAGGTTTAAAGGTATTCTTTTTTTTAAAGGCTGTATAAGTATTCTTCTTTACACTCAACATTATAAGTTCCCCCCTTTTAGAAACGGATTCTTGGGTCTAATGCGGCATATATGATATCTACCAACATCATAACAACCGCAACGGAGACCGACATAACCAGATAAATTCCCATTAAAGTGGGATAATCACGCTGGGTTATGGCTGTAAGCATTAAACTACCGGTTCCCGGCCAGGCAAAAACGGTTTCTATCAGGGCTACCCCTGTAATTAAATAGGCCATCGAAATGCCAAAGATGGTGATCGTAGGTAAAATAGCGTTCCGCAGTATGTATTTATTGAAAATTTTCCTCTCACCCATTCCTGTCGCTCGTAAGGTGACGATAAAATCCTCATTCGTTACTTGTAAGATGGAGGATTTGGCAATTCGAAAATAAATGGGTATTTCCACAAGCAATAATGTAGCCACGGGCAAAATCATATGTACGATTACGTCAAGAATATAATTGAATCCGGTATTTGCATCCCGGGAATTAATCATACCGTAGGAGGGAAGAAGACCAAGCACAGATGAAAAGACAATAATTAACATCAAACCAAGCCAGAAGGCAGGCGTGGAATTGAAAATATAGGCTACGCCCGAAAATAATACGTCAATTTTAGATCCCTCGTTTTTTGCTGCATACATCCCCATCAATGTTCCAATTATTAGTGCCAAAACGGCGGCAGTAAGTACCAATAAAAGAGTTGGGGCGATTCTTTCGGCTATCATGGTGATGACCGGCTTATTATAAATAATGGACGTTCCAAGGTCTCCAGTTATGGCATTTTTCAAATAAATAGCATATTGGGCTACCATAGGCTTATCAAATCCATATTTTTGTTCCAACGCAGCTCTTAAAGCAGGATCATCGTTATCTTTACCCATAATTGTTGATATGGGATCCCCAGGAGCCAACTTGATGATCATGAAATTGATTGTAAAAACCACCAAAATGGTTAATAGCCCCATCAAGAGCCTTCTGGTCACATACCTTTTCACTCGGATTCCCCCTAAAGATTACTATTAATCTAGGAAATATAGATTTTATCATTTTCTTTCTCCACATATGAACACGTTCATATTATAATAAAGATATTAGCAACATTATCTAATGGTGTCAACTAAAAATCTGATTATTTTAAATATTTCTTAATTCAGTTAAGTTATTATTATCGAAGTAGGCAAAAATATAATACTTAGGAGAGATAGATCTATGCCAAAACAAACATTTTTTAATTTACCACCCTCCAAAAAACAAAGAATAATAGACGCTACCTATGAAATTTTCATTAATGAAAAATATGAGGATGTAAATATCCGTGATATTGCTAAAAAAGCTGATATTTCAATTGGTAGTTTCTATCAATATTTTCATGACAAAGATGATTTGTATCTATATTTTTTTACTAAGATTGAAATGAAATACTGGGACAAGCAAAAGGAAAAAATAAGCAGTATCATATTCGGAAAAGAAACAGTTCCCATCGAGGAAGTATGCACTAAAATAGAGATTGATTTTAATCGGACATGGTATCGGGTGCCCATGGAAGTGATGCAAAAGTTTTACTTTGGGGAATATTGCAAGGAGCTAAATGCGTTTTTGATGGATGAGCTTATGGAATACAAAAATGCTGGTAAATTAAAGGATTCAGTTGACATCCAGTTTATTTTCCATTTATACACAACATCCATGTTTAATATATTGAACTACTTTCGAGATAACGATATTACTGATGAAAAGGAAAGATTGGAAATCAAGAAAAAATACTATCAAGATATATTCGTTAATGGAATACTAAAGGATTCATAGGATGCTCAAACATTCTTTGGAAACCACGAAAAATTGATCCCGAACATATTGCCAGATGTTATGAAACAAATATCTCTAGTAATAAGCAATATATTAACTTATAAAGGAAAATACGAGTTTAATATACAACAAGGGTCTTTTGATATTGATGCAATTATTCAATAATTAGACAAATTAAACAAATTGAATATGTTCCATTCTAAACTTTGGAAATAAAATTGTATTTAATACTTGCCGGTGGCTTTGAAAATGACTGTTATTCAGTTTCCCCGTCACTGCCACTGGCTATACAATCTACATTGAAGTTGCTCGGATATCCAAGTTGACTTTTGAATATAATCCCATACCAGAAATCTCTTCACAATATATTCACCATTATTTCCCACAATTGAATAAACAAAGGAGTGGACCTAAAATTACATGTATCCCGGTCGCACCCCAGAACTATTTCCGTACCCCTTATTAAACTGTTGTATAAAATTCGGGTCTACGGTCCGCTACACTTGGTAGCTTCTCCCGAACTCGTTTTATTCGGTCGATGTCAATTTCTGATATAATTAGAGTTTCCTCTTCTCCAGCATTGGCCTTGACGACACCCATTGGATCAATAATCATACTTTGCCCAGAGAAAATATTTTCTACCTGGTCTGCTGCAAAGATATAAACAGTATTTTCAATTGCTCTTGCACGTAGGAGAGTTTGCCAATGGTCTTCTTTCATAGAACCTGCTACCCAGCCAGCGGGAATAAAGAAGAAATCTGCCCCTTTAAGCGCTAACTGTCTGCTGATTTCTGGAAATCTTATCTCGTAGCAAACCATCATGCCTGCTTTACCAAACTCTGTTTCAACTACTTCTTGTGCCTTTGATCCGGGAATAATAGAATCCGATTCTTTATAATTAAAGGCATCATATAAATGTGTTTTATGATAGGCTTGCAGTAATTCACCGGAACGATTAAGAAAAACAGTGGTATTATAGCACCTTGCTTCTTCACCAGGTTTAGATTCGTATACCCCACAGATTACGTACACTTGGTTTTCTCGTGCACATTCTGCTAAACCAGTTACAAAAGGACCATCCAATGGTTCTGCAACATCAGCATACCGAATCCCCGATGAAGCGGGGTTAAAAGCCATATACATTTCAGGAAGAAGAACAAAATCCGCGCCTAAATCCGCTGCCTTTCTTATATATTCTTTCGCTTTTTGTAAGTTTGCTCTCTTGTCCATACTTGACTTTAATTGAGCTACAGCAACCTTCAATTACATTACCCCCAAATAATTATAAAATTTATTAAATTAATTGATTACTAGTTTCAGTATTGACCATTAAGGAATTATTAGGTTCAATATGAGCCTCTTCAAGAAGAGGTTTGTCAGGTTTAATAAATAACCATGCAACTGCTCCTAATGCTCCTACAATCGTTAAGGTTAATATCCCAATGTTCCAATTTCCAAAATGATTGACTAACTGGAGAATTAATATGGTCCCAATTGCCGTGGATAAATTACCACAGAAGTTAACATAACCTGACAAAGATGCACTATGTTTACCACCAATGTCTTGAACAGCGGTCCAGTTTGGTACTTGAATCATGCCTATACCTGCCATGGATATCATTAATAGAATAGACATGCCGATAGTACTGCTCGCCTGGGTTGCAAGCCATAAACACGAAGAACTGACGATGAACCCCGCAATACCAAAAGGAACACGTGAGAACACACGAGATTTTGTTTTTCGGTATACTAAATCAATTATTCCCCCCATTACTAAAACCATAATTGTTAAGGATACCCAAGGTAGAGCTGCAGATATTCCTGTCTTTACAATCGATAATCCACGGCCTTGAATAAGATAGGTGGGTAATAATGTAATAAAGAAGCTTTCGACCAGCACCAAACAAAAATATTGAATTCCGATTGCCCAAAACTGTGATTTTCTAAGGAATTTTTTCCACTGCTTCCAAGACGTTTTGATAACGGTTTCATTTTTATCCTCATGGGATTCATTAATTAACTCTAGCTCAGCCTGATTGACCTTATTGTGTTCTTTTGGACTATTACGGAAATTTTTATACCAATATACTGCAATGACAATACCGATAATACCAAAACTATAAAAGCTCATTTTCCAGCCAAATTTGGAAATAAGCCATGCGGTTATTATGGTTCCAATTGCTGATGCGAGATAACCCGAGCTAAGGAAAATAGAGTTCGCCCTAGCTTTTTCCTTCTTAGGAAACCAAGTATTAATGGCGTTAATACCACCCGGAATATCTGCGGCTTGTGCTACACCCAATAAGCTACGAAATACTATCAATAGAAAGAGGCTGGAACCGAAAGGGGTTACAAAAGTAAACAGTGACCAAAAAATACCCGCAATCGCAATTGCTTTATGGGATCCAATCTTTTGTACCCAAATACTAGTTGGAATTTGAAAGAATGCATAGGTCCAGGCAAATGCCGATAAAATAAATGAGATCTGAGTTAAGCTGAAATCAAAATCCTTTTGAATAAAAGGTGCACTAACACCGATATTAATGCGGTCCAACGACATAATTAATTGCATCGGCAACATGATTAAAAATATTACACGCCATCTAATATTACTATGTTTCATACAATTCACCTCTGTATTTAATTAAAGAATTTTTCCGCACCACTCAGTATTGCAAGGCTCACCCCTGCATCTACTTGCCGTTTCATTTCGATCTCTGCCTCTTGTTTTTCAATTGCAGTTCTAGCATATTCCTCTGCATTTTTAGGATTTATTGCAAAAACGCCATCATCACTAGCCACAATTAAATCACCGGGGTTAATACTTACCCCGCATACACTTATAGTTGTATTAATTTCTCCTTCGATTCCAAGGATTCTTGTTGTTAAAGGACTAACTCCTAAAGAGAAAATAGGTAGATTCAATTCCAAAATTTCAGGTACATCATTAATGCAGCCGGAAACAATTACTCCTGCTACCTTTTTGTTTTTAGCTGCATAGGAGACCATACCACCCCAACATGATCTTTGGGTGTCCCCAGACATATCAACGACAACTACATCACCTGGCTCCACCAATTCAATAGCTTTGTGAACTGCTGTTGAATCCATGTGGGGAATCCTGACGGTAACTGCATTTCCAACAAAACGGATTGGCCGTGAAAGAGGTTGCAGGCCTTTTAAAAAACCAAAGTCCGTCATATGTCCGATGGTAGAAGGATCTACCTTTTGATATAGGTCAATTAATTTTGAATTAACACCTTGTACTCTTGGATGTACTCGAAACATTTTTATCCCTCCATTAAATTCTTCTTTTCTATAAGATTGACTATCTATCAATTGTGATCTTTTCTCTTATTTCCCAATTTTGTTGTAAGAATTGGACAATTCGATCCACCGAACGTTCGACCAATTCCTTTCCTTTTTCAGCAGTTCCCACGGTCGCGTTTCCAATAGTACCAGAGGTAGTATGTTCATCATAATTTACATATTGAATAAAATCAGAAAATTGATTGTTAAATTTAGGAGGTTCATTGATTGCTTGATTGATATCGACAAGATGAGGGTAGAGATGCAATAACACAGATGTACCTGCCTCACTTGCATGGGCATGAGCTAAATCTCCTGTTTCGATAATGCCTTTGTCCAGCGATTTAATAAAACGCCAATAATCTATTTGTACACAGCGAATATTTGGGTCTCGCTGTAATTCGTGAGCGACCGAACCTATAATTGGAACATTACCAAGATGAGTGTTAATGAACAAAAAGTCTTTAAATCCCCATTTTTTCAAGCTGTTCACTACATCTGTTAAGTAAGCTTTAAAACTTTCTGGTTTGATTGTGATTGTTCCTGGAAATGCATCTAGCATAGCAGAATCCCCAACTTCCAAAGTAGGAGAGATAATTGCATCGACTTTTTCAGCTACTAGTTCAGAAACTTTGACTGAAACTAAGGTATCAGAACCAAGGGGTAAATGTGGACCGTAAACTTCAAAGGCACCAGATGGGATAATTACTAAATCCGTTTGCGCCTTTCTTTCCTTAAATTTCTTCCAACTCATTTCTTTTAAGAAATTTGTTTTAACACTCATTTTTTCCATCTCCTTTATTTATAAGCTAAAGATATTTTGAACTTGCATTCATCTTGTATCCACCTTGTATACAAGATATGAAGTTATTCTACTATGATTCAGAATTATTTGTCAATAAAGTTTTTTTACAATTTTATCCGTTTGAAGAACTGTAAAATTAGTTAATAAATGAATTGTACTTGTTGTATACAACAAGTATACTAAAAATATCTTATTAAATAGAGTTATATTCCGTTAAGCGATATATTTTTTTCTCAAATTAAAAGTTAAGGAGATGATAAGATGAGTAGTCAAATACCCAAAAATGGATTTCTTAAAGACCAAGCTTATCTAGCGATAAAAGATGAGATTATGAATGGAAAATTAACTCCAGGTGAGTTTATTTCTGAAAGTTTGCTAAGTGAAAAGCTAAATATGAGCAGAACTCCGATTCGTTCTGGATTACAGCGATTAGAACATGAGGGAATTGTTAAAATTCTGCCAAAACAGGGGATTTATATTTGTGAAATTTCAGTAAAACAAATAAATGATGTTTACGAAATGAGAACCTCATTTGAAACATTTGCGATTAAGAAGCTTGTTCATACAATTGAAAATTCCCAACTTAAAGAGTTGGAGGAAATATTAAAACTACAATTTGAACAATTACAACTAAAAGATGCTTATATGTTTATCAAATATGATACTTTATTTCACCTTAAGTTAATGGAGTTTATCGATAACAAGGAAATGTACAATGCCTTCAGTACCATTAAAGAAAAACTATCGTTTTATGGAAGAGAAATTATAAAAAAGAACTTTGAACGTTTAAGGAAGTCGTACGAGGAGCATCAAAAGATTTTATCCGAGCTGGAAAAGGGGGATGAAAAGGCAGTAATAAAGGAAATGGAATATCACTTACAAAATGGAAGAAGTGTTCTGCTTGGTAATTAGAAGCAATAGTAGAAGAGAAATGAATTCTTTTGAGGAAAAGTTCTAGAAAACAAGAAAACCACTTTACGCCGTCGCAAGCAAAAGAGTGGTATAAAAAGATAAAATAGCATTGTCAACGAGGACCCTTGCGCTAGCAGTTACATGGAGATGTGTTAATCTATAAAAGTACCCAGTCATCCTCCGCCTTTATCACTAACAAGGTGACATTCGATGATCCAAGTCGCTATTCCAATGGACACCAAATCCGTTGCTACAGGTTCCATTATATCTAAACCCAAATGTTTTACAAAAAAGCCACCGTGCATGATAATTGAGAATGGATTAGGACCTTCTCCTTCCGGGAGAAGGAGATCCCCAAATTGAAACTGACTTTATCCGTAGGTGCATCGTTTCGTCCGTACACTTATAAAAGAAACTCCATTGAGCATGAAACAGCCCCGAAATCGGAAAAGTATTTTTTCACAAAATAAGGGCTGGAATCGAAAATTTTTATTTTGTTATGGAAAAGTTTATTTTAGGCTTACAATTTTTGCATTAATTGCGCTACACACTCCACATGTCCAGAGTGAATGTAGCAACACAAGTGATGCTGGTGATTTTACAAAAAAAAAAACTAACGGAACCAGTATTGCCTGATTCCGTTAAGCATAACTTTCTAATCTATTAAAGCTTAAATTAGGGGCACACCAGTTGAACGTCCTACTTTGCTTTTACCTTAAATTAGAACACGCCTACTGATCCCCCATACCATCAAGATTCTTTGCCCCAAAGTTATCAAGCAATGCCCGCACTTCATCTATTAACGTTGGTTGAAGCGAAGACCTAGTCAAATGAAATCATATTTTCATCACAAGAATCTCGCCTACGTTGTTGATATATTTAGCGGCGGAGTAATATCAGGGAGAAAACAGTTTCCAATGCCCTTCTGAGACAACTTCGACTGCTCCGTCGATCACTTTGATGGCGGTTTGATCGTCAATCGCATACGCCGGCCCCTGCATCTCGGCGGCCCATCTCTCTGCGGCAGCCATGGTGTTTTCCGGCAGCATCTCGTGATCCAGGTGCGGAAACATTGCAAAATCGACCAGTCTCAACGTCTCATCGCCACCGTTGGGTGGAGTCCAGCCAACGAAGAATTCCCCGATGTTAGGTGCCATCACCATGCTCCCAGCACTCAGTCCCACATAGACTGCACGCAGCGACGGCAAGAGGTCTGCCAGTCCGGACTTCCGCATCCAGTAACAAAGATACAAAGGGTCACCGCCATTCACTAGTAGAATATCAGTCTCCTTGACCATAGGGACCCAAAGCTCTTCATCGATGCTGGGCAGCGCGGTGAGCTCCAGTACCCCCAGGGACTTCCAGCCCAGCTCACACATCGGTGTAGTGGCATGTCCACTGATGAACTTCCATGCGTTACCTGCACCACCGGGTAAGGCGTACCCCGCAGTGGGAATGCAGAGGGCACTGGCCTCGGAAATCGGTTTGCCCAGCATGTCAACCAGCGAGTCGTGTATGCTCTTGTTCTTGATGCCTGCAGATGTGAGCAGAAGTTTCATGAACTCAACTCCTTGTCGTTGCAATATACTTTTAGTATATTTCGAAAATTCAATAATTTCAAGTGTAACATATACTCGATAGCACACAGCCTAAACCTTTTTGATAAGTAGCTAAACGCAAAATGAACGTAATGGTGTTCAAACTGCATTTTAATCTAATTTTCCATTTCCCTATTCTCAACGGTAAATCCTTTTTCTGTGTTCGGAAATCTTAAAAACGAGTAACGGAGATGTGTTTACCTCTTATCTATTCGAAAATGGCCGTTTTTCCGCCTGTTTTTTCGCTTTTTTCACATTTTTTCGGGAGTTAAAATAAAGTTTTCCGATAATGGAATGAAGATAAAATCGAAAAAATACCCTGAAATAGGAAAAGTATTTTATCACAAAATCAGGGCTGGAATCGGTAATATTTATTTTTACAAGGTAAGGTTTACTTTTGAGTTACACTTTTAATACTATCTGCGCTACACACTCCACATGTGTAGTGTGCGGGAACATATCCACCGGCTGCACTTCAACCGTTTTATATCCACCGTCCTCCAATATCCTTAAATCCCTTGCCAATGTAGCAGGATTACAGGATACATATACAACCTTTTTCGGCTTCATTTCAATAATGGTTTGAAGCAGGGTCTCATCACAACCTTTACGTGGTGGATCTACCACAAGAACGTCCGCTTTTACACCTTCGCTATACCATTTTGGAATCACTTTTTCCGCTTCTCCAACGGCAAATTCAACATTATCAATTCCGTTTAGTTTTGCATTGCGCTTTGCGTCATCAATGGCTTCTGGTACGATTTCAACTCCATACACTTTCTTGGCTTTTTCAGCTAGAAAAAGTGAAATGGTTCCGATTCCGCAATAGGCATCGATAACAGTTTCTTCGCCATTTAATCCCGCATATTTTAGTGCTTGGTCATAAAGAACCTTAGTTTGTTCAGGGTTAACCTGATAAAAAGAGCGGGCAGAGATAGCAAATTTTATGATGCCAATATAATCATAGATGAATTCGTCACCCCAAAGGACTTTTGTTTCGTCCCCGAAAATCACATTGGTTCTCTTTGGATTGATATTTTGAACGATTGATTTTATATTGGAATTAGATTGGATTATTTCTTGTATTATTTGATTTTTATTAGGGAGATCAGAAGTGCGGGTAATAAGCACAACCATGATTTCACCTGTTTTCATTCCATAACGAGCCATGATGTGACGCAATGTACCTTTATTATTTTGTTCATTGTAGGCACGAACTCCATACTTTTCACAAATTCGTTTGACATTTTGGATCACTGTATCATTTTTTTCTTGTTGAATGAGGCAGGCTTCCATATCAATAATATCGTGGCTTCGTTTTTGAAAAAATCCTGCGATTAATCCGCCCTCTCGTTCACCGACTGGAACTTGTGCTTTATTCCGATATCTCCATGGATTTTCCATACCAAGGACAGGATGTACAATGACGTTATCTAGTTTTCCGATACGTGTTAGCACTTCCCGGACTTGTTTATGCTTTGCTTTTAGCTGGCCAGGATAGCTCAAGTGCTGGAGCTGGCAGCCACCGCATTCTTTATAGATAGGGCAATCTGGCTGAACTCGCTCCGGGCTTTTTTCGTACAGCTCTATGAGGCGTCCAAACCCATAGCCTTTGTTTACTTTTATTACTTTAATTTTTGCTTTTTCACCAGGTAAGCAATCGGGAACAAAGAGGGGATACCCATCTACCTTTGCGACCCCGTTACCTTCGTGAGTTAAATCTTCAAACATTACATCTATATATTCGTTTTTTTGAACTGGAACTTGATTGGTCATGGATTGACTTCCTTTAATTTTTGATGAGATGATTGTACCATAACAGGGAGTTCATTGCTAAATTCAGTGTTTTAGGTAAATTTACTACCTGCATATATTAAATTATGCCACATGCAAAAAGTTGGATTCTACATATACTAATGGATTACAGCAGGAATATTGCATAAACTAATCTAATACTAATCCATAGACTTCATTTCAAATCTAATTCCTTTAAATCAACCATTCAATGAAAGGGAATATAATATGAAAACTTACTTAAAGAAAATTTTAGTAGTAGTAAGCACGCTTTTTCTAATAACAGGGTGTGGAATGAAAAACGATAAACAAATAAAAAATAATTCAGATCCAGTTCAAGAAGAACTTAATAGATTGTCTTTATCTGAAAAGATTGGACAGATGATTATTGGAGGTTTTGACGGGACTAGCGTAACGACCGATGCTGCCGATCTTATAAAGGACTACAAATTAGGTGGGCTGATCCTTTTTGGAACAAACGTGAAAAGTGATACCCAATTGGTAAACTTAACAAATGCGCTGAAAACAGCCAATTCTATAAATAAGGTACCTCTTTTTATCTCCACTGACCAGGAAGGTGGAAGAGTTAACCGTATGCCTGCATCAATAATAAACACCCCTCGCGCAAGGGCAATCGGGGAAACAAATAATGAAAAATACGCGTATAATATCGGAAACGTGATTGCAAATGAGTTGACATCTTTTGGGTTCAACGTCGATTTCGCTCCAGTGCTAGACATACAAAGTAATCCTAAAAATACCGTAATTGGCGATCGTTCATTTGGTACCAATTCAAGTATTGCCTCTAAACAAGGAGTAGCTATGATGAAGGGAATTCGTTCTGGAAAAATCATTCCTGTAGTCAAACATTTTCCCGGACACGGAGATACTTCTGTTGACTCTCATTTAGCGCTTCCTGTAGTGTATAAAGATTTATCTAGTTTAAATAAATTGGAACTAATACCGTTCCGAAATGCCTTTAAAAACCAAGCAGATATGGTAATGGTGGCACATATATTGATGAAAAAGTTAGATTCTAAGTATCCCGCTTCTATGTCTAAGACTGTTATTACGGGGATTTTACGAAAACAACTAGGTTTTGATGGAGTTGTTATAACGGACGACATGACCATGGGAGCGATCGCTAAACACTATAGCCTAAAAGATGCTGCTGTGAGGGCTGTAAATGCCGGAAGTGATATGATTCTAGTCGGACACGGAAAAGAAAATGTTAGTACTGTATACAACAGTCTATACAAAGCGGCCAAAAATCACACCATTTCCGAAAGCACCATTAATAAGAGTGTCTACAGGATTTTATCCCTTAAGCGAAAATATAAACTTACGAATAATAAAGTTCCACCTGTCAATATAACAAAGCTGAATGCGCAAATTAAAAAAGCTATTTCAACTAGTTCCTCTACAACTGATTCAGCAAAAAATAATCTCCTCAAGGATATTGCTACAAAAGCGAAAAAGGGAGAAATCATAAATGCTGAGTTTCACCTTGGAAGCACAATAGATACTGTTAGAAAAAAATGGGGAGAAGATGATAAACGCGACTATGTAGCAGTAGCTAAAGGGACATACAGCACTTACAGCAAAAAACATGTAGTCGTTGCATATAATAAAGAGCAACTATTATTTGAAATCCGGTCCTTTGACCCCAAGTTGAATAATTTAGCCCGTATCGATATAAAAAATTACTTTGGCTCACCAACCTCAGATGTTACAACTGGAAATAATGAAGAGATACTCAGCTATTCAAATGGTGCTTATACGTTAAAATTTGTTTTTTCTATAAACAGTCAAAGCGTAGAATTGGATCACTACTCTGTTTACAGTCCGTCTAAATAGCATACTTACAGCCATAAAATAGAGACGAATTCACCTAGAATCAGTCTCTATTTTTTACTGTTAATCCATTATTATTATTTCATAATCTCCTGTTTGAAATAATAAAATGCTTCCTCTGCACTCATGGAACTTTGGCTTTTGTTTATCCGATTTCTTATTGCGACTGATTGACTCTCGACCTCTTTGTCTCCCACCACAAGCATATAAGGGATTTTTTGTTTCTCGGCTTCCCTTATTTTTAACCCTATTTTTTCATTTCTTTCATCGATATCTACTCTAATACCCGCCAATTCTAGCATGGATTTAAGGGAAAAGGCATAGTCCTTATGAGGTTCAGCAATCGGAAGTACTTTCACTTGAACTGGTGCTAGCCAAAGCGGGAAGTCGCCTGCAAAATGTTCGATTAGAATAGCCATGAAACGCTCAATAGAACCATAGATTGCTCTGTGAATCAATACTGGACGATGTAGCTTTCCATCTTCTCCAACATAGGAACAATTAAATTTTTCCGGCATTTGAAAATCTAATTGAACTGTTCCACATTGCCAGCTTCGACCAAGGGAATCTAGTATATGAAAATCTATTTTCGGTCCATAAAATGCACCATCTCCTGGATTTACTTGATAATTTAACGATTTTGTCTTTAATACGGATTCTAGTGCTGATTCTGCCTGGTCCCACATTTCTATTGAACCCAAAAACTCATCCGGACGAGTAGAAAGCTCTATCTTATACTTAAAACCAAAATGAGAGTATATCTCATCAATTAATTCTAGAACCTTCCCAATTTCCGCTTCGATTTGATTGTTTCTAACAAAGATATGGGCATCATCTTGAGTAAATGACCGAACTCTCAGCAAGCCGTTTAGTGATCCGGATAATTCATGACGGTGAACTAAGCCTAATTCGGCATAACGGATAGGAAGTTCCCGGTAGCTTCTTTTTTTATGGTTAAAAATTAAAATAGCACCCGGGCAGTTCATTGGTTTTATAGCATAGCTCTGCTGGTCCACATCTGAAAAGTACATGTTTTCATGGTAATGATCCCAATGACCTGACTGCTCCCAAAGCCCCTGCTTCATCATAATCGGTGTTTTGATTTCTTGATAGCCTGCTTTTTGATGCTTTTTCCTCCAAAAGTTTTCTAACTCATTGCGAAGGACCATCCCATTTGGCAGGAAAAACGGCATTCCCGGAGCTTCCTCCATGGATGCATAGAGTTCTAATTCTTGGCCTAATTTCCTGTGATTTCTTTTATCCACTTCAATTTGTTTCGACATCATTTATTCCTCCTAATTTTTTTATATAAAAAAACACACTTCATCCGCTAAAGGGACGAGTGTGTCGTGGTTCCACCCTAATTCCATAAATCACATCAATTGTGCTTTATGCTTTAGTAAAAATAACGGTTCTCCCGATGATGGTTACTTTCGCTTTTCCCCATCATTGCTCCAAGGTGGTAAACCATTCTCTTTTCTTCAGGGCTTTCAGCCGATGACCCTGTTCTCTTGTAAAGAAATGTAAGAATGATTCATGTCCTTTTCATTGCTTTGAACTATAAAATTGTAAAATAAAAACGCACCCATCCCCAGTAAGGGACGAGTGCGGTCGTGGTGCCACCCTAATTCCATAAGTACATCATACTTATGCTCAAGTAAAATAACGGTTTTCCCGATAATGGTTAATCTGCTTCTCGCATTTCCCCATCATTGCTCCAAGGTGGTAAATCATTCTCTTTTCTTCAGGGCTTTCAGCCAATGACCCTGTTCTCTTGTTAGAAAAATTAAGAATGATTCATGTCCTTTTCATTGCTTTGAACTATAAAATTGTACATAAAAACGCACCCTTCCCCTATAAGGGACGAGTGCGGTCGTGATTCCACCCTAATTCCATAAACGCAAGTTCTCCGCATTTATGCTCAATTTAGTAACGGTTTTCCCGATGACGGTTACTTTCGCTCCTCGCATTTCCCCGTCATTGCTCCAAGGTGGTAAATCATTCGTTTTCCTCAGGGCTTTCAGCCGATGACCCTGTTCTCTTTTAAGAAAAATTAGAAATGATTCATATCCTCATCATTGCTTTAGAATATATTATTTAGATTGAAATGAATTTTAGCATGAGAAATTCAAAAGTTCAAGAACTAATTTCAAGAAAAATTCTTTCATGAATAAATTTTCACAAAATTATATATTAATCAATCGATTGATTAATAACGCTATCCCTTGCTGGGCATAGCATTCACCTATTTAATCAATCGTTTGTATAAAAAAATTCCATTTGCTATTGTTTCGCTAGTCGATCCCGATTTTCCGAAAGAGGCGGTTCTTCTAACCATCTGTTTTTGATCATAAGTTTTGCTCCGTCATCAGCAAACTCACCGATTTCAGCTGATAACCGTACATAATCAAGGGCAACATCCTTTCTAAAACAGGTTGCCATGCTAGTCGCATAAAATCCAATACTTAAGCCAATTAACGCTGTTGTCGCAAACATCATTAATCTATCTGAAAAAGGTGCAACTTGAGAGGAGGTGACACCTGTTTCCCATCCCATAGGAACAGGAAGATCACTCTCCAATAGAACATTGCCAAACACCTTCATATGTTTTTCAGCAATTTCCTTACCTTTTATCATAAATTGTCGAACCTCTTTGGATTTTGCTACCTGACTAAAGGCAATCATCGTTGCCTTCCCCAACGTATTTCTTTGCAAATTAACAACTAGATTGGAAATTTCCATCACGGTTAATGTTTTCCTTCTTCCAAACCACCCTGCTAAAAAGTGATCGTTTTTCACAAAATGAACTTTTTCTGAAGGGGTTATATGTGGTGAACGTATATATAATCCTTTTGACAACAATAAATTCGAAGCTAACGTATCATACTCATCCAATTCACTTATACAAGTTGAAAAATATTTCTGAGTATCCGCTCGGGAACAGACTGTTTTGGCGATCGGATAGAAGCCTAATGCCATTACACCCATATGATGAATGAAATAAAGAATAAAAATGTCTGAAAATAATTTTGGTGCAGAAGGGTTCACATCTTCTTCTACTTTAAACCCATACGGAACTGGATAGCCTTCCTTCGTAAAAATGGTATACAGCTTCTGAATATGCTCTTCGGAAAGACGTAACCCTCTTTCGATAAGTTCTTTAATTTGTACATCTTCAACTATCTCCAAAAAATACCTAAACACACAATTACTTAGGCTGCTATCCATATACGCCGACCAAAGTTGGGCAACTTCATTTGAAGTTAATTTAATATTGTGTTCCGTCTGCATAACCCGTTGTCCCCTTTCTTATACATAAAGTTATTCTGTCACCATTTATGGGGAATATGCATTTGGGATGGGACCAATTCTTTCATCTTGCAGGACTATTTATACGGTGTTACTAGGGTATTTTTCTCAAAATAGATTATAACGGTAAAATTTTGAGCGGTGATAGACTATTCCCATTAATCCAGCTCATAATCGCTAAATGCAAGAAAAAACGTTTACCTCGTCGGTAAACGTTTTTCTTATGATTCTATCTTATCTTGTGGCCGTATTTGATCAATCGGTGCAAATACTTCTAAATGACGGTACAAGTTCTCGAATTCGGCAGGAACATGTCCACCAAATTCACCATCAATATTGATTTGCATTTTTTCGCTGGAGTTTACTTTAATTCTATTTGCAGAAGCATAAATGACGTTTGGATCATTCACATGTTCCCCGCGAATTGCAAGGGATACCACTCGAATAAATTCTGCTAAATTTGTTTTTTTCAAAATCATCAACGTAAATAAGCCATCATTGATCGAGGAATCAGGAGCTAATTTTTCAAAGCCACCAATCGAGTTTGTTAAACCAACAAGAAAAAGCATGGCTTCTCCTTCAAAAAGCTTTCCGTCATATTCGATTCTCATATCTGTTGCTCGAATAGATGGCAGCATTTCGATTCCTTTTAAATAATAGGCAAGCTGACCGATCACCGTTTTTAATTTGCTAGGGACCTCGTACGTTAGTTCCGTCAGTCTTCCACCACCGGCAATATTGACAAAATAACCATCATTGTATTTTCCAATATCGACTGGAATGGTATCTCCTCGAACAATAATATCTGCTGCTGCCTCCACATCTCGGGGTATGTGCAATGCACGGGCAAAGTCATTCGTTGTTCCAACAGGGATAACACCTAGCTTTGGTCGATATTCCTGTTCAGCAAGTCCATTGACGACTTCGTTAATGGTCCCGTCTCCACCAGCTGCAACGACTAAATCATACTGACGAGCAACCGCAACTTTTGCCGCTTCAACAGCATCTCCCGCACATGTCGTCGCATGGCAAGACGATTCATAGCCAGCCTTTTCAAACTTTTGCAGCACGTTTGCAAGATGCTTTTTGAAAAGTTCCCGGCCTGACGTAGGATTATAGATAATTCTTGCTCTTTTCATGTTCATCATCCTAATCTAATATCTTCACGATGAATTCTCTATATGTATACACTGCATTGGAAAATTAATATGATTCGTAAATTTAGGCTTCGCTTCACGTAATTAAGTATCTGTCTAGCACAAGCGCCTATCGGTTAGCGAATGTGCAAGGCACCTTACGCTTTTCTAATTGCAAAGAAAAACTGGCCATAAGCCAGAATGGAAATTGTCTCTCGATAATCATAACTCTTTTCACTGTAAAAATCTAGTTAACAGGTTTCCATCACTTATGGCAAGTGTGTGACGGAAACAGTAGATGTTTTTGTTAGGACGATGTGATGTGTTCCGTCCCCAAATGTGATTTTTGCATTTTTCTGCTCGACATCACCATTATTGCCTTTTTTCTTCATTTTTATCCAACCATCACCCGACAGTTGATCAGCTTGATTAGCTTGTACCATTAAATTCGGATTACCTATTACTTGAATAGCAGCATCGGAAACATTATTCAAAAACCAATGATTTGATAAATCTCTTACTTTTAAAATAATAGAATTAAAGTTTCCTTCCACTTCGAGCCTAACATTATCGGGAACCAGAATAGTTGCGGATACTTGAGTATCATTATAAAAAGGCTGGTTTTGATTTGCGCCATCTTTCAATTTCAAATAGATGGTATCTCCTGTTTCTTCCTCCATTAAATAATCATTCACTTCCTTAATTGCAGAATGATTATCCACCATTTCCGTTTTATATGTTCCAAAGGCTGAGATTGTTTTTTCCTTTGTGGACTCAATTGTTACTGGCTGATTTTGTGTTTCTAGTACAACTCTTTTAATATTATTTTTTAAGGTTTTATTGTATTTCGGTAAATCTAACGTTTTTGTTTCAGCAGCCATTGCATATGTTACTTTATTTAAAATTCCAGTCGAACTGCAAATAGTTAGTGCAATCCCGCCCATGCCAATGATACCGATAAAAAAGATGCTAAGGATATCATATTTTACCACCGGCTTATCCTGCTTTGAAAAATATAACGATAAAAGGATTTCCACTCCTAAAATAATGAGTAGAAGTGGCCACCAAGTCAC
Organism: Heyndrickxia sp. FW510-T9; assembly: GCF_058781025.1. NCBI lineage: Bacteria > Bacillati > Bacillota > Bacilli > Caryophanales > Bacillaceae > Heyndrickxia > Heyndrickxia sp. FW510-T9. The sequence goes on from NZ_JBYSWK010000020.1 coordinate 39,083, forward strand.
TAAAACAGTAGCAGTATTCCAATGAAACACTTGTGTCAATAACAGGAACACTCCTAGAAAAACTAGAGCTGCTCCCATTGACATACTCCCGACTCTCCATGTTTTCATATGTTTTTTTCTTCCCCTTTCCGCTTCGTGCCAAACATAAGTTTAACCCCTCCACCAATAAGGAGAATACAAACAAATACTGTTTGGAAGTAATTACTGAACCAATATCTTATGTCAATATGAATGGCGCTGTATATCACTGGAGATACAACTGGTAAAACAATGTTAGAGATCAAATAATATAAACCAAGAATGATTAACCCAATCCCTACCCATTTTTGATGGTTGATTAAATAAGAAATCACCGGTTTATCCTCCAATTCTTCCTTCCCATACTTCGATGCCTTTTGCAGGCCGTCAAAAAAGCTGTAAAACCATATGATTGGCACTAAAAATAAGAATATTCCCAATCTCAAAATGTCCAATATATAGATGGAGAATAGAAATGCCGCCATTAATTGAATACCGCGTTTTTGCAATCCTAAATATAAGTGTCCCGCTCCTGGAAAGATGGATAAGAAGGTTGCAATGGACTTACTCTTTTTCCCATCCTCTCTTCTCATCTCAAACTCCTCGAAAATAGAGCGATCCACTAACGCTTCTCCTTGTTGCTTTTTCGTGAGCTGGCGGATCGCATCAAAAAATCCATACACCCAAATAATTGGCAAGAATGCGAGAAAAACCATGAATTCTCCACGATGCGTAAGAGCAGTAATAAAAACGACCATTACACCTAATCCGAGGAATGTAGTTAAAAGTGTTAATCCTCGGTTCATTAAACCTAGTTGGAAATGACCGACACCTGGGATAAAGGATAATAGGATAGTGTAAAAACGCTGGCTATCATGATTGATTGATTCTCCAGGAACTCCTTCTCCATTTGATTGGTTAAGTCTTGATGCGTTAACTGCCGTAACAATGATACTAACAATGTAAATGACAAAACCAATGAAAGTACATGCTGCTGCATTTTGTATATCATTAGAATTAAGCACTAACAATATAGAAATAAAGGCTAGCCCACAGACAGATATAGTGTAAAAAATACCACTTATTTTTCCTAAATACACCAACCCACCACCCGGAAAAAAACCGAGTAAAAACGCTTTGATGGGATTTTTATTGTTATTCATTATTTATTTCCCTCCTTAGATTCCTTTTCAACCTTATCAATCAATGAAACAGATTTATTCATAAGTCCTGTAACAACGGACGGTTCCTTCTTTTTATTCGCTTCAAAATCATTCAACGCATTTGTCAGATGTGAAAATACACCTGAAGTCATTAAAATAATTGTCATAGCTGCAGCAATTAAGTAATGAAAGATGGCTTTTTGATAAAAGCTTTGTTTTGGAGATTTAGTGATTGTATTCTTCTTTTGTCCTTCAATTTGCTGCATTACCATATCCGTAAAGATATCCTCGTTACTCATGATTGGCAGCGCTTGCTCCACCGCTTCGACAGCCTCCAAATAAACGGACAAGCATTGGTCACAGCTATATAAGTGATCATCGTATTGTTTTTGCGTATCTGAATCTAGTTCACCTTTTACATATTGAAGCCATTTTTCATATGAAATATGATTCACCTGAAATCGTCCTCCTCCCAATGCTTTTTCATCCACTGTCTTGCACGATATAGCTTTGTTTCAATGGTCTTCACTTGAACCTGCTGTTCTTCCGCCAATTCCTGATAGGATTTTTCTTTTATATAAAATCCTTCAATGACATCACGATAATTATCCGGAATTTCTCCTAATCGCTTTTGAAATAAAATCTTTTGCTCCTTTTTTAAAACAATAACCTCTGTTGTTTCTGCTTTTCCGGCGTGATGGAATTCGGGCTGAAACTCTATCACTGTTTCCTCTTGTCTTCTGGTCTTCTTTCTTTTCAAATCAATCGTATGATTAACTGCAATCCTTGTTATCCATGTTTTAAAACCTTGATCCTCATATTGGGGGAGAGAGGCATAGATTTTCAAAAACACTTCTTGGGCTGCATCTTCAGAATCCTGTTGATTGCGAAGAATTGCGAAAGCGGTATGAAAAACATGTATCCGATATTTTTCAACAAGTAATCGAAATGCATGATCATTCCCATGCTTCGCTTTTTCAATTAAAGCTGCATCCAAGTGCTCTCTCCCCCCTTTCTATTCCATTCACCCTTTATAAACGAAATTAGGATGAAACAACCCTACAGTAATTTTTAAAAAATTAATTGTTAACCATTTTTAAATATAAGTTGACAATTAGAACAAAAGATTTATAGAATGTTTATGTTCTAATCAATTTTACTATAAAATAAAAAGGAGAATCGATGATGAAAATCAGAGATATGGTTTTTGTAGCACTTTTTACAGCAATTATGGCAGCTTTGGGCTTTGTTCCCCCTATCTTTTTGTCGTTTACACCGGTTCCTATCACTCTTCAAACATTGGGTGTTATGCTGGCTGGAAGTTTATTAGGAGCTAGACTCGGAGGATTAAGTCAGTTAGTATTTCTACTCTTAGTAGCAGCAGGTGCACCGATCCTTTCCGGCGGTAGAGGTGGGTTAAGTGTTTTAGTAGGACCAAGTGGAGGTTTTATTATTAGTTATACTATCGCAGCATTTATCATTGGTTGGGGGATAATGAAATTTAGAAAAGCAACCTTTACGAAGATTCTTATAGTAAACATTATAGGTGGAATTCTATTTGTCTATTGCATCGGCGTTCCGGTTCAAGCTCTTGTGATGAAAATCAAACTGATGCAAGCGATAAAGCTTAGCCTTGTTTACATACCCGGAGATATTGTAAAAGCAATTCTTGCTTCCCTATTGACGATTAGTATAAGAAAGCGGCTGCCAAAAAGATTGCTTCCATAAATTAATCAATATGGAGGGATTACCATGACCATTACACATACATATCATTTACATGCTAAACAGTTGCCAAATCGTATTGCAATCAAAACAAGGAATGAAATAGTAACCTACGAGAATTGGTATCATCAGGTATCTATTACTAGCAGTTGGCTGCAAATGCAGCAAGCGAACAATAAAAGAATAGGCATTTTATTGCCAAATAGTCTTTCATTTTTGCAGATTTTTGCAGGAGCAGCACATGCAGGATGGACTGCAGTTCCTCTCGATGTTAAATGGAGTCTATCTGAATTGCAGGATAGATTAGATATTTGCAAGCCAGATATTATTATCATTTCCGATCAACGCTTTGAAAGTTTGGCCCAAACAAATCATCATATTCTACATGTTGATGAGTTTCAGCAGAAGCTTCATGAAATCGAACCCAATCCTATTGAACCTGTAGTGAGCGAGGAAGAGCCTTTTTACATGGGCTTTACCTCCGGATCTACAGGAAAACCGAAGGCATTTATTCGTTCTCATCGCTCATGGGTTAAGAGCTTTGATTGCAACATCGTGGATTTTCATATGAAAGCAGAAGAACATGTTCTAGTCCCGGGAGCTCTTATCCACTCACATTTTTTATACGGAGCCATTAGCACACTATTTCTAGGTGGAACCGTTCATCTTTTAGAAAGCTTTAATCCAGTGTCGACTCTGAAAATCCTGGAGAGTCAGCCAATTTCAGTGATGTATTCAGTGCCTACTATGGTAGAAGCTCTTTTGAAAGAGAAAAAACCATTTTCTAGGCCACTCAAGATTTTTTCCTCCGGTGCTAAATGGGAAAAGGAGTCGAAAGCAAAATTACAGACACTCTTTCCATCAGCAATGCTTTATGAGTTTTACGGGGCATCTGAATTGAGCTTTGTCTCCGTTTTAACACAAAATGATTTTATCCAGAAGACAACTTCGGTAGGGAAACCGTGCCATAATGTAGAGATTAAAGTAGTAAAAAAGGAAGAAGAAGTAGCCGCACCAAATGAGATCGGAAAAATATTCGTCAAAAGCGATATGATTTTTATTGGTTATTTAACAAGTGAAGATGAAATACTTCCACAAAGAAATGATCAATGGATGTCAGTAGGTGATATGGGATATCTTGATGAAGATGGATTTTTATACATAATGGGAAGGGAAAATTCGATGATTCTTTACGGCGGAATAAATATTTTCCCCGAGGAAGTGGAATCTGTTCTTTCTTCACACTCTGATGTCGAAGAGGTAGCGGTAATTGGGACACCGGATCCATATTGGGGAGAAATCGTAACCGCGGTAATTAAAGGAACAAGTGAACAACGCGAATTGAGAAAATATTGCAAGGGGAAATTAGCCAATTTTAAAATTCCTCGTAAGTGGTTTTTTGTCGACGATTTACCGCATACTGCTGGTGGAAAAATTGCACGGTTACAAGTAAGGAAAATGCTTTCGGACGGAGTGCTGAAGAAATGAAAAAAGCTGTTATCGTGAAAGCGAAGCGAAGCCCTATAGGGAAAGAGAACGGATTGTTTAAGAACTTAGAGGTTCAGGATTTATTAGCACCCATTATAAAACATTTGGGTGAAGGATTAGAGGATCATTTGAACGATGTCATTATAGGGAATATTGTCGGGCCAGGCGGTAACATTGCTAGACTATCGAGCTTACAAGCAGGTTTACCTCTTCGATTGCCCGGGTTAACCATCGACAGACAATGCAGTGCGGGGCTAGAGGCGATTAGACTTGCTTGCTATCTAGTAGAGGCGGGAGCAGGCGATTGTTATATTGCAGGTGGAGTCGAGAGCGTTAGTACATCTCCTTTTGAAAAAAGAGCTCGATTTTCTCCGGACGAAATCGGCGATCCTGATATGGGAGTGGCTGCGGAATATGTAGCAAATAAATACCAAATTACCCGTGAAGAACAAGATGCATTCGCAACTTTAAGCTTTGAACGATCTTGGGATGCTTTTGAAAAAGGAATGTATAAACCAGAAATCCTCCCAATTGAAAGACACTTTATCGATGAAGAATTAGTCCGCAAAAGAGATATGACACGTCTTTTGTCTAGAGCTGCTTCTACATTTGTAAAAAACGGTACTGTGACTGCAGCAAATAGCTGCAGCATCAATGACGGTGCATGTGCTGTGGTAGTAATGAGTGAGGAGTTGGCTAGAAGCCTCTCTTTACAACCTATCCTGCGCTTTGTTGGTAGTGAGGTAACGGGAGTACATCCTTTTTATCCGGGAATTGCCCCAGTATTTGCAATTAAAAGTCTATTAGAAAAACGAAATTTAGATATTGGTGATATCGACTTATTCGAGATTAATGAGGCTTTCGCTTCAAAGGTTGTCGCATGCGCAAAAGAGCTTGAAATTCCCTATGAAAAATTAAACAAAAGAGGCGGAAGCATTGTATTAGGACATCCCTATAGCGCCTCCGGGAGCATATTAGTTACAAGATTATTTTATGAAGTTCAACGCACAAAAGACTGCAGGTATGTAATAGCTGCGATTGGAAGCGGAGGTGGAATCGGCTTAGCTTTGATGTTTGAGGTTATTTCTTAACCCCCACAACTTTGCTTTCTGATCTAATTCTTTTACTAAAGCATTTTTTCCCAAAATATATTGTTCTATGTCTGCAGGAAATTGCTTGGAAAGTGACTGTTTTAGCTCACTATATAATTTTGCATCCTCAGGATGTTCCGTTAAGTAGTCCCGAAATTGTAAATGCCGTGTGATCTCCGGATTTCCCGTTTGATAAATATGGACATGATGCGTTCGGTTATCGCCCCCTTTGGAAAAATAGCGCCTATACAGAATGCCATTTTCTCCTTTAGGAACATACCCTAACTTCATCATTTCCTGATTATACAAATCTACTTTTTCAATCGAATGAACTTCTACTAAAACATCAATCACCGGCTTTGCAGACATATTAGGAATGGATGTACTGCCGATATGATGAATTTGTACCATTATTTCATTCAATATCGTTTTAATTTTACTAGCTTCGTCTTCGAACATTTGCGGCCATTGATGATTATATGGAACCACTTCTACTATTCGCATAACTCCCCCTTGATTTCACCATAAATCTTCATCATACCTTCCCAAATAAATGAACCCCACGCTCTGCTAGAAAGCCAACCGATTCTATCAGTGAAGTTTCATCAATTTGATAGACTTCCTGTACTAGCTTTAACCATTTATTCATATCTTTTAGCTGAATTTCTCTTATATTTCGATAGGTCATTACTTTAATCGAGCGATCACGCAGAAAGTAGCATTCATGCCCATTAAAACGCACCGCTGTAATGCGCCTCATCGTTGTATTATGATCATGATCGAAATAAGAAGATTCAATATCCACTTTGATATCTTCTTCTGTAAGGGGAATCCATTCAATTTCTTTGCGGACAAACGACTTACCGTTTGAGCGCCGATCAATTTCATAGCGCTCAGAATTTCTTTTTTCAAAGACAATTTCTTCCCCAAATCCGTGGAGAACATGCCTCCTCTTCGCATCCAACTCTACCGGTTTCATAATCGGCGAACCGTAGCCGACATCTACATATAGTTTTCGCCCATCAATCGTCACCATGATAGCGACATGCCCGGGAATTACCCTTACTAGCGAACAGTCGAATCCTAGAGCCAATAATAGTCTCATAAAATTAATATTTAATGTATAGCATGTTCCTCCCCATCCTCTTTCCACCAAATTTTCTACAAACATTTCTAATGAGGGGAGAAAGTTTAGCTCTTTCTGGAAATAGTGAAATTTACTAATGGTCTCATATGGAATGAGTGAAAGATGATGATGAATTAATCGTTGCAAATAGTTCAGTGATGGGGTTTCCTTTTCTATTTTCAAATATTTCAAGTATGTAAGAATCGCATTTTCCAATGTTGATCAATCCTTCCTGATTAAAGGATTATTTCTCTAAGAGATACCAAATTTCCTGCTAATCTTTAATTGATGAAATTATACCATTTTTCCGCATGATTTTTGTCCTCTTGTTTAAAATCCAACAAAATAGCTTGTCTACGAAAGACAAGCTAATCTACTTAAACCATATATTTATCTACTATGTTAAAAAGATTTCCACTTATTTCACTTAATTTCCGAGCTGATTCGGAAACATTTGAAATTAATGTATTTTGTTCTTCAATCGATGCCGTTATTTCTTCAACCGAAGCCGCTGTTTGCTGAGAAACACTAGATGCATGCAGAATTGCCTGTGTAATGTTGTTATTTTGCTCGGTAACGTTTTGAAGTTCTACATAAAGCTTATCAACAGCCACAATGGTTTGCGTTACAGCATCCGTAATGGAATTAAATTCTCTTTCTGTAGACTTCACTGCTTCATCTAGTTGTTGCGAGTGTGTAATGGTTTGCGTCATGACCATAACGGTTTTCTCTGTTTCTTGTTCAATTCCCGCAATCATATCTTGGATTTGCTTTGTTGCTGTGTTTGATTGCTCGGCTAGTTTCCGAACCTCGCTTGCTACAACCGCAAAACCTTTTCCATGCTCTCCAGCTCTTGCAGCTTCAATACTAGCATTCAAAGCCAATAAGTTTGTTTCAGATGCAATATTCTCAATGGTTTCCGTTATATTGGATATATTTTTCGTTTGATTATATAAATTCGTAATCCCAATACTGATTTCATCAGATGCTTTCATCGACTCTTCATTTGACTTTTTCAATAATTGAACTATTTCTTTCCCTTGATTTGTTGCGCTCTCAGTGTCTGAAGTAATATTCTTGATCATCTCGTTTTGTTCATTCATTGTCTTAATTGATTCGTTTAAGGCATTCACTCGTTCAATGGTTGTCTCAAGTTCAGAGGCTTGATTAAGTGTTCCTTCGGATATTTCCGAAATCGCCCTACTTATCTCTTCACTGCTTCCAGTAGTTATTTCAGAAATAGCCGAGAGCTCAGCAGCGGATTCAAGGATGTTGGAACTTGCTTCATTGAAACTGTTGATTAATTCATTTACATCCTTATAAGATTTTTGTAGTGAACTGCTAAGCGACCCTATTTCGTCATTTGAATTCTTTATGTATAGCTTGGAAACATCTCCGTTTCCGCCATTTTCAGTAAGAACGACAAGTTCTTTTAATAACGTGAACTTCTTTTTATAAAACAAAATAAAAAGACTAATGCTGATAATAGCTATGACAATCGTCCCAGCTAATGAAATATAGAGGGTATTCGCATTGGCATTTTTAAAGTAAAATGATATTCCAGTGACGAATACTCCGGATAAAATTACAAACATAGAATTAAATAGAAGTATTTTACCAAAAAGGCTCTTTTTAGTTTCTTTCACATTGTACCCCCTATTTTGTTAAGACTTTCTACCCACATTATAATGCAAAACACTATGATTATATAGTGAAAAATAACTAAATTCATAATATTACAAATGGTGAGTATACTATATATTTCGGCGGACCCTAGACCGTATAGAAAATACATAACGAGCTGATTTGGAAGCTGGTGCGCTATTTTCTTAGAGTTTTACACTCTATTATATTATCGTCTTGAAATTTAGATTGTTAAATTGATTACTAGTATTGATGTTACTTTTTCTAGCTAGGAGGACCCTAGTTCCGTTATTTGCATAAAAAAGGACTATTTTCTTATGTTTGAGGACCTAGATTCCGTTATTCGTGTAAAATAGCCGTTATTTCCTTATGTTTTTCCCGAATAAAGTACTCTGTGTCCGCCTATTTCTTATATTAGATGCTTTATATAAAAATAACGGATCCTCTGTCCACATCTATAAAAAAATAACACTCAAAGCGATTATTGAGTGTTATTTTTGTTCTTATTCTGTTTTCCCATATTATCAGAACACACGGAAATCTATTAATTACAATGCCATATTCAATGTTGATTTTAAGCTGCTATAGATTGTTTCCCATACAGAGGTATCCTGTGTATATGCGGCTAACATTTTGGCGAATACTTCTTTTTGTTTTTCATTGAAGCTTTCATCTTCCTTGGGTGGCAATCCTGAGCGCATTTCAGTAACCATATCTTGAACTTTCGGAGCACGCGGTCCCCATTTTGCTACTTCAACACCATTTTTATCAATAATAATAAAAATTGGAATCGAACGTGCTGTTCCATTTGTTAAATATTGATCCATTAGCTCTAAATTTTGGTCTCTTAAGATCATACGAACATCAATATTTGCTGCTTCCGCAATCTTTAAAAGGATTGGTACATTCACCATTGCATCTCCGCACCAGTCCTCTGTAATAACAATGGTTCTTAAACCTTTTTCACTAAGCGCTTTGAAAAAGGGCTCATCTTCATTAGATAGACGAAAGCCTTCATATATCGATAATAAATTTTCTTTATGTACCTGCATGGAATCAATATATTCCTTGGAGGTCATTCCTTTATCAAACCATTCATTTAAAGTAGTCATATCCATCCTCCTTTTCTTCATTATAAATGACGATGATGGAAATTTCACTTTTCTACTTAGTTAGCTTTTTTATATTGAATAATGTTACGAGCTTTTACTTGTAAATAATGCTCCTTGCAAAAATATCCGAGCAACTTTTCACTTCTCCAGTCATAAACAGGTAGCACAAAATCAATTCCTTCACCTGTTCTTCGCAAACAATATGCGCATGTTTGAGTAAAATCGAAATGTCCTTTACACATTGTTTGTTCTCACACCCTTAAATTTATTTACATCTTAATTTTTACACTTAAAGATTAAAATTAACTTAAAGGTGCTTGGATAATTTTCGACAAATTTCTATTTCTATCAGGATTGTGTAAAAGCTTCCATCTCCTACACAATTAACCAATTTCCTTCTTGGAGTTTAGCATTTCTTTTCAAAAGTTCAGCATTTTGCTCGATTTTTTCAGCGTTTCCACCTACTCTTTCAGCACTTTCATCCGATTTTTCCGCAACCTTATTAAGCACCAATGTTTTTGCACATAAAAACGAGGTAGATGCAAAAGAATCTACCTCACTTGATTATCTCTTATCCAATTCCTGCACCAATAATTTATTTACCATCGGTGGATTTGCTTGACCTTTTGTTGCTTTCATCACTTGGCCAACCAAGTATCCAACTGCCTTCGCCTTACCGCTCTTATAATCATCTATTGATTGTTGATTGGTATCTAATATTTCCGTGATAACCTTTAATATGGCGCCCTCATCAGAAATTTGTACGAGTCCTTTTTCCTTCACAATTTGTTCTGGATCTCCGCCTTTTTCCACTAGCTCCTTGAATACGGTCTTCGCAATTTTAGAAGAGATTGTTCCATTTTCAATAAGCTTGATCATACTTGCCAAACTTTCCGGTGTTAGTGGTATTTCATGAAGTTCCTTTTGTACCGCATTTAAATAAGCTGATAACTCACCCATGATCCAGTTCGACGCTTGTTTCGCTTCACTTCCAGCTGCAACGGTTGCCTCGAAGAAATCAGCCATTTCCTTTGTCATCGTTAAAACCCCAGCATCATAAACAGGAAGACCGAGTTCTTCCACATAACGTTTCTTGCGTTCGTCTGGAAGTTCTGGGATTTCTGCACGAACTTTTTCCTTCCATTCCTCATCGATAAAAATCGGAACTAAATCTGGCTCAGGAAAATAGCGATAATCATCAGAACCTTCTTTGACACGCATTAATAAGGTATGGCCTGTTGCCTCATCGAATCGACGTGTTTCTTGTTCAATAACTCCTCCGGAACGAAGAGTTTCTTCTTGACGTTTCTGCTCGAACTCTAATCCTCTCCTGACAAAGTTGAAAGAGTTCAAGTTTTTCAATTCCGTTTTCGTCCCGAACTCTTCTTGTCCCTCTGGTCGTAATGAAATATTGGCATCACATCGTAAGGAGCCTTCTTCCATTTTACAATCGGATACACCTGTATATTGAACAATGGATTTTAACTTTTCCAAGTAAGCATATGCTTCATTTGGAGTACGGATATCTGGTTCAGATACAATCTCAATTAACGGTGTCCCCTGTCGGTTATAATCAACAAGGGAATAGCCATCACCAGTATGCATTAATTTACCTGCATCCTCTTCCAAGTGAATTCTAGTAATCCCTATCTTCTTTTTATAACCATCTACTTCAATCTCAATCCAACCATGCTCCCCAATTGGGTGATCAAATTGTGAGATTTGGTATGCCTTCGGGTTGTCCGGATAAAAGTAGTTTTTGCGATCAAATTTTGTTTCAGTTGCAATTTGGCAATTTAACGCCATTGCAGCTTTCATACCAAATTCAACAACACGTTTATTTAAAACCGGTAAAACACCTGGATAGCCAAGATCCACAACCGTCGTATTCGTATTTGGCTCCGCACCAAAATGAGCTGGAGCAGAAGAAAATATTTTTGAATCCGTTTTTAATTCCACATGGACTTCAAGCCCAATTACCGTTTCATAGTTCATGTTTTTCACCCCTTACAGCTGTGGTTTTTGTGTATGATAATTCGTTGCCTGCTCAAATGCATGTGCAACTCGGTAGACAGTGCTTTCATCAAAATGTTTTCCAATGATCTGCAAGCCAATTGGCAAACCGTTCGCAAATCCGCATGGAATTGAAATTCCCGGGACACCAGCAAGATTCACAGGTATTGTTAAAAGATCCTCTGCATACATCGTTAATGGGTCGGCAATTTTTTCACCAATTTTAAAAGCAGGAGTTGGTGCTGTTGGCCCAACAATCACATCGTATTTTGCAAAGACATCATCAAAATCATTTTTAATCAATGTACGAACCTGTTGTGCTTTTTTATAATAAGCATCATAGTATCCGGAGCTTAATGCGAAAGTTCCAAGCATGATCCGGCGTTTTACTTCCTCTCCGAAACCTTCTGATCGAGTCTTTTTATATAAATCAATTAAGTTCTCTGCATTCTGGGTGCGATATCCGTACCGTACTCCGTCAAAACGAGATAAGTTAGACGATGCCTCAGATGAGGAGAGAAGATAATAAGCTGCTACTCCATATTTCGAATGTGGTAGGGAAACTTCCTCCCAAGTAGCTCCTAATCCTTCAAGGACTTTCAATGAAGCAAGTACAGATTCCCGTACTTCTACGCTAACACCCTCATTTAAGTATTCCTTCGGTACCGCAATTCGTAACCCTTTTACATCACCTGTAAGCGACCCAAGATAATTTGGCACCTCAACATTTGCAGATGTAGAATCATGAGGATCGACACCTGAAATGGCTTGTAAAAGATATGCATTGTCTTCTACCGTTCTCGTAATAGGACCAATCTGATCGAATGATGATGCAAAAGCAACAAGACCAAAACGTGAAACACGTCCGTACGTAGGCTTTAATCCAACAACCCCACAAAAAGCTGCTGGCTGGCGAATCGATCCACCAGTATCAGACCCCAATGAAAATGGAACCTCACCTGCAGCGACCGCTGCCGCTGAACCACCGGAGGAACCGCCTGGTACTGCTTCTAAATTCCATGGATTTAACGTTTTATGAAACCCTGAATTTTCGGTCGAAGAACCCATTGCAAACTCATCCATATTCAATTTCCCAACGGTAATTGTCCCGCTTTTATGTAATTTGTCCATTACTGTCGCATCATAAATTGGATCGAAGTTTTCTAGAATTTTACTTGCACAGGTGGTGCGCAGTCCTTTTGTGACGATATTATCTTTAATTCCAATGGGCAGACCAAATAGAGGATTTTTAGAGAAATCCGTCCCGTTTTTATCATCTAATTCCTTTGCCTTTTTTCGTGCATTTTCTTCATCCAATGTTAAAAAAGCTTGGACTTTTTGATCGACTTCCCCTATTCTTTTAAACGATTCATCTACCAATTCGGAGATTTTGACTTCTTTTTTATGTATGAATTCATGCAGCTCTGAAATCTTGTGTTCGAACAGCGACAATCTATTCTCCTCCTTACTCTATGATGGACGGAACTCGTATTTGTCCATCCTTATGATCCGGTGCATTCTTCAATACTTCCTCACGTGGCAAACCTTCTTCCGCCACATCCTCGCGCATGACATTTTGAATATTAAATACGTGGGAGGTTGGTTTAATATCAGAGGTATCAACCTCATTCAATAATTCTGCAAGATTAATAATATCATCCAGCTGCTTTGTAAACTTTTCTGCTTCTTGTTCATTTATTTCTAGTCGAGCTAAATTCGCAACATGATAAACCTGTTCCTTTGAAATCCTTGACATGTCTGATGTCACCTCGCGTTAATAATTTAAATATACTTTAGGAAATGTTAAAATTTCACACTGTGGGTATTCTTTAATAAATGTTGTCTACGTCTAGCTACAGCACCTAACGGCTTCCGCATTTGTACTGATGATAGCAGAATCGTCCATTAATAGGCAAGGACAAGCCTTTTTCGACTTGTCCCCCCACATTAACTATTTTCTAATTTCATTTTTGCCTTCACTGCTCTTATTGGCAGCAGTGTCCCAACTAAAGCTAGTGCTGCACAGCCTACAAAAATACCTGTTAACCCTTTCACAGCAATGATGGAAATAATTCCAAATACAAGTAAATCGCAAATGGAATCTATGATCGAAAGTAAGGATATTGTTGTTGCCCTTACTTCAGATGGAATGATATCATTGCTCAGCTGCGAATAAATAGGATATCTGACTGCCCGCACAAATTTTAAAATAAAAAAAGCTCCTAGTACAATCCAAAGTGTTTGACCATACATAGCAGACAATAAGAGTCCAACTACGGCTAACAGTCCGGTTATATTTAACATTATAATTCTTGAAAAGCGTTTTCCTAGCCAGCCTACCGATTGAGAAGCAAAATAACCAATGATGGCTGCAATCGCATAGACGATTCCAATTAAATATACTGGTAAGCCTGCATGTGTAAACAATGGTTGATTGAAATTCTCGTATACAGCACTTGCCGGGATAAACACTAAGGTTACGTTTAAAAACATATATAACAGCTGCGGTGCATCTTTAATTACTTTTATACCTTCTGACACCTGTTTAAAAGGATTTTCTCTGTATGCAGTGAAGGAACTCGGATTTTTAATCCAGAAGAGCAGAACGAGCTGGACAGTATAGAAAACAAGTCCTAATGCAATTAATAACTGGAACTGTGTTTCTTTTAAATCCTTTGCAACATACGCCCCAAATAGGACGGCAATCATCGCCGAAATAAATCCTGCCGATTGGATTTTTCCCATCGCCCGGTCCATTAAATGCTGTTCATCGCTTTCCTTTAAGGATTCATAAATCAGCGCTTCATCAGCTCCTGAAAAGAAGGTAACAGACAAACCGTTCAATGCACTATACATAAAGAAAACCCAGGGCTCGTGTGCAAAAAACAATAAGCTATAGCTGACAATGTTAATAATTGCCCCTGCTAGAAAGGACTTCTTTGCACCAAAGCGATCCGCAAATATACCCGAAGGCACTTCCCCTAACATAACGGCTACGCTCCAAAACATTAACACGAGTAGAATCTCTTTTTCGGTAAGTCCTCGTTCCATATAAAAAAGCGTCATGACAGGCTGCAAAAAGCTCATCGTCGAAAAAAACTGCACCCAAAATAAAACAGTTATATTATGCTTTGCTGTTCGTTTCTTTTTCATCATATTCTCCCACTTCAATAAAATTTAGAATTCAGTTGAAGAAGAAGCAGGAGTGTACATTTTTTTATTAGTAACTATTCACTCCCACTTCTTGATTTAGCAATCTTGTAGTCATTTTTGACATTTAAAATTCCTCCTTGAATGTAATTAAAAATATTATAGCAAATTTGAATGGTCAGGGAATTAAATCTTTCCTTTTATTGAAGCCACAACGAAAACGAGCAGATATTTTATGCCACATAAGAAAAAACAGTTCTGAATAGATAAGTGAACTGTTTTGAAGAAGCTGTATGATATTATAGTTCTACCCACTTATACATTCCATGACCGACTTTGGTAATTTCGGGGTATTTCTCCATTAGAACCTTTAATACTACTGTTGTGTTTTTAATATCTAATGCATTTTCCGTCAAAATCTCTTTTACCTGGGCTGTCTTTAGCATCTTTTTCGATTTTAAATGAGTCAAAATAATGTAATCTTTATATTGGGATTTATTTCTACTTGGTGGGTTACTTAAAATTTCCGCTGCCGTAGCTATTTTCTTACTTGTATTTGGCGCAGTTTCGATTTTTGTTATCTCTCCGTCAAGGATAGCTTCATTTTGCTTTTGGTCTATCATATTTGGTAACAAGATTGAAGAATCTGGGGCTTTACCGCTTATGCTCCTTCTTATTTCTTCAATCTTGGAAAAAATATCATCATTCTCCTCTTTCGGAGTGTTTATTTCTATTTGGGATTCTTTCGATTTTTGCGTTTTAGTGGCATCCTTATTATTTATATTTTCAACCTCTTGGCTATTAGAAATATTTTTATGTAACGAATCCAATTCTCTTAATCGATTAAATAATCGTTCATACTCTATTCGAATGGCCTTTGATTCCTCTTGCAGCTGCTGCATTCGCAGTTGAATAGCTTTTCTTTCATTCCAATTTTGATCTAATTCCAAAATAATCCACCTCTTTTCAGTAATTGTCTATTCACCTTCTATTTTACAACGATTATTTTATAAATTGCAAAATATTTTAATAATTTTGTATATTATATTAATAGATTATCATATGAAAGCAACAACCGTACAATTTATCCATAAATAGTAAATTTTATTATTTTTTTACAAAAATGATCGTATCTTCATATGGATTTCTAAAAAAATTGAGAAAGAATCATTACCTTCTGAAAATAACGATTCTTTCTCTATTAACCGTTTTTACTTTTATACCAAAAACTGCTCCACCTCTGTTGAACCCTTTAATGCTGTTGTGGAAGATGTTCCACCTGTGATCACCATGGAGACTTCATCGAAATATCCCGTACCTACCTCACGTTGATGTCTAGTGGCTGTGTAACCATATTGTTCATTGGAGAATTCAGCTTGTTGCATTTCTGAATAGGCCGCCATTCCTTTTTCCTTATATCCTTTCGCAAGCTCAAACATACTATGGTTTAGTGCATGAAATCCGGCTAATGTTACAAATTGAAACTTGTAGCCCATTTTCCCTAACTGTTTCTGGAATGTAGCAATTTTTTCCTCACTCAATTTCTTTTTCCAGTTAAAGGATGGTGAGCAATTATAGGCTAATAGTTTGCCAGGAAACTTTTCATGAATCGCTTCTGCAAATTGTTCCGCTTCTCTTAGGTTAGGCTCTGAGGTTTCGCACCAAATAAGATCGGCATATGGTGCATAAGCTAATCCTCTTGCGATTGCTTGGTCTATACCCGCTCTCGTTCGGTAAAAACCTTCAGGTGTTCTTTCTCCAGTAATAAACTTCGCATCAATTGGATCAACATCACTTGTAATTAAATCCGCTGCATTTGCATCCGTTCGAGCAATTAACACCGTCCGTACCCCCATAACATCTGCAGCAAGGCGTGCCGAAATTAAATTCCGAATAGCTGTTTGTGTTGGCAATAATACTTTTCCACCTAAATGACCGCATTTTTTTTCAGAGGAAAGTTGATCCTCAAAATGAACGGCAGCAGCCCCCGCTTCAATCATTGATTTCATTAATTCAAACACATTTAGTTGGCCGCCGAACCCTGCTTCAGCATCTGCAATAATCGGAACAAACCAATCAGTTGAAGCGCTACCTTCTACATGCTCTATTTGGTCTGCTCGCTGCAGTGCCTGATTGATGCGTTTTACTACATGTGGGACACTGTTGGCTGGATAAAGACTTTGATCAGGATACATATGCCCAGTAAGGTTCGCATCCGCCGCAACTTGCCAACCGCTTACATAAATGGCTTTAAGCCCTGCCTTCACCTGCTGGACCGCCTGGTTTCCAGTTAAGGCTCCAAGTGCAGGAACATAATCATCTGTATGCAACAATTCCCACAATTTTTCTGATCCTCGCCTTGCCAAAGTATGTTCAATATCAATAGACCCTCTTAGTCTAATGACTTCTTCAGCACTATACGTTCTTGTTATACCTTCCCATCTTTCCGCTAACTCCCATTCATTTTGCAGCTTTTCTACTCTCTCATTCATCGTCTTCCAGCCTCCCAATTAAAGAATCTCATAACCTGGTAATGTTAAAAATTCGATAAAATCGTCTTCCTTTATTAGCCTGTCAATCAATCGAACTGCTTCTTCAAATCTTCTAGAAGAGTACACTTCTTCCCCCATTTCATAGCGGATTTTTTCAAGCTCCTCTTGTTTAAATTCCTCATACATTTCTATTGTTATTTTTCTACCATCCTCTAAAACTCCCCTTGAATGGCGAATCCATTGCCAAACTTGCGCTCGGGATATTTCAGCAGTAGCCGCATCCTCCATTAAATGGTCAATCGGCACAGCCCCTCTCCCACTTAACCAAGATTCTATATATTGAATTCCGACACTTATGTTTTGCCGTACTCCCCCTTCAGTTATAAACCCAACAGGTATTTCTAATAAATCAGACTCGGAAACTTGAATATGTTTCTGCTTCGATGTATGAATTTGATTTGGTGTCGGCATTTCTTTGTTAAATACTTCTAAAGCGATAGGCACCAGCCCTGGATGCGCCACCCATGTGCCATCATGCCCATCAAGCACTTCTCTTTCTTTATCCGCTCTAACCTTTGCAAATGCTCCCTCATTTTTCTTTAGATCATTCTTAACAGGAATTTGTGCTGCCATCCCTCCGATTGCATGTGCTTTACGTCGATGACAGGTTTGAATGGTTAGTAGCGAATACGACCTCATAAACGGAACCGTCATGGTCACAATAGATCTATCTGGTAAAATCACATTCTCTTGGTTTCTCAGTTTCTTAATAAAACTGAAAATATAATCCCAGCGTCCACAATTTAGTCCAGCCGAATGGTCTTTCAATTCATAAAGAATTTCATCCATTTCAAAAGCAGCCATAATGGTTTCAATCAAAACTGTTGCTTTTATCGACCGATTTGGAATTCCAATAAATTTTTGAGAAAAAGTAAAGACTTCATTCCAAAGCCTAGCTTCGAGATGGCTTTCCAGCTTTGGCAAGTAAAAATAAGGACCTGTTCCATTTTGTGTTAGCCTGATAGCATTATGGTAAAAATACAAACCAAAATCAAATAGACTTGCGGAGATCGGTTTTCCATCGATTAGCACATGTTTTTCTTCCAAATGCCATCCTCTTGGACGTACTACTAATACAGCTGTTTTCTTATTTAGTGAATAGCTTTTCCCATTTTGACCTTCATAAGTAATCGTCTTATTTACAGCATCATTTAAATTAATTTGTCCCTCTACTACATTGTCCCAAGTAGGCGATGTTGCATCCTCAAAACATGCCATGAATACATTCGCTCCAGAGTTAAGCGCATTAATAACCATTTTTCGATCAACTGGCCCGGTAATTTCTACACGACGGTCCCCTAAATCATCTGGTAAAGGCGCTATCGTCCATTCTCCCTCACGAATATGCTTCGTTTCGGGCAAAAAATGCGGAAGTGTTCCTTCGTCAATCTCCTTCTGTCTTTCATTTCTGTACTGTAACAGTTTCTTTCTTTTTTCACCAAAATGTCTTTCAAGCTGTTCAACAAAATGCAATGCGTCAGTTGTAATGATACTGTCATATCCCTGCTTTATCTTCCCTATTACGGTTACTCCACCAGTTTGTGTGCTCATTCCATCACCTCTAATAATGTTATAACACAGTGTATAAAGTCATAACGTATTATATAACAGATAATTCAAAACGGAACCACATTTCTAATTTATTCTTTCATTTTATTTCGACAAGGAACAAATGCACGGAGCGCCTTGCTCACCATCGTATTGCTAAGTGAAATTAGCATTTCAAATCTCACCTGCGTAGTGAGATAAAGGAAACCGTGCTCGGAAGTTCACGAGCTAGTGAAATTGTCACATCAAATTTCACCGAGTAAAATTTGAAATTTAATTTTACCTAATACCCTTACCCGTAGGAAGGAGACGGAGAAACCCGCTAACCGATAGGCGCTAAAGCTTGACGTAGACAATTAGTTGTATTTTTCTAAACAAAAAAAGCTGCCGACCACAGATGTCAGCAGCTTTTTACTATTGATAAATATGAACAAATGGTTCTTTTTCCCCTGGTTCCCGAACAATGAGCGCTTTTGGACCGTCTACGGATGTAACGCTTATCTCTAATGAAGTGTGATTTTGAAAATCACTAATTAAGCCAGCAATATACTGGGTAAATCCAATAACTTCCGATTGGCCGTAAAATTGCATTGGAATCTCAATGTTTAGTTTTGCTAATTGGCCATCATTATAGAGTCCACGTCCAACTACACCATTGTAGTTTGGAAAGTATTTTTCAACATCGTCTTTAAAATTATTAAAATAAGTTGAATCATCCTTATGATCCTTATCTACTTGGTCAGATGGGAATAGGTAGTACTTTTCTTTTATCGATTTCCAATTATCAATGGATGTACTTCCATTTGATACCGTTGTATAAGCAAAGAAGTTTCCTGGCACAACAGAATCTGTTCCTTTTTGTTCGTAAAGCGCAATTGTAATGGGAACATTTTTCAATCCGTCTATATTGCGAAGACGTTTAATTACTTCTTGAGCAATACTTTTTCCATGGCTTGCAACTTGTGCATGACTAATCGTTTTATCGTAAGTAGCACCGTACTGTTGTTTTTGATAATAGTAAACAGAATTTAGCGCTAGTCCAATTACTACTCCGCCGAGTTTTGCGGTATTTTTGCTTTTGATTAAATAATCTTGTTCCAAAATATGAGCTAAGTAGATAGGTGTGTTTGAAGCATCTTTACCACTCGCTACAGGATTTAGCCCTAAATTTTCTTCTGGTTTTAATTTTTGAGCTTTCAATTGGTCTTTTGTATATTTACGATTCAACCAGGACAAAACAGTAGCCTTATCCAAATATTGACCTTCTTGATACAAATAGTTATCTGTTGAATATTCTTTTTGTGCAACACGCATTAACCCTGTTTCAAACTCATCTATATCATAGCGAGTGTTTAAATTACTTACCGTTAATCCCCTTGATTTACTTGGTAAAAACGGCAGGATAGTTTTGTAATATTGATTAGAAATTTGATAGTTTGGAACAATTGCAGTTTCCTTTTTATCATCTTTCTTTTGTACAATTTTATCTTGTTTACTGAAATGGGGTGCACATCCCGCTGTTATAACAACAGTTAGAAGCACCGGTAACCACTTTTTCATGCAAATGCCACCTTTATTTCATGATACCTCAAATTGCTAATTAAAATTTATAATACTTTTATAAAGACTACTTTAGCATAACAAAAGTTTCAATTCATTGCCCAAATTCTTGCAGCATTTTTTCTTCGTCCCAAATTTCAATGCCTAATTCCTGTGCCTTTGTTAATTTCGAACCGGCATCTTCCCCAGCAATGACAATATCCGTCTTTTTACTTACACTTCCCGTAATACTTGCCCCAAGTGCTTCAAGCTTCTCCTTCGCTTCATTGCGGGTAAGCTTTTCAAGTTTTCCGGTCAAAACGACTATTTTGCCAGCTAAACTTGAATCAATATTTTGCACGTCAACTGGTTTCGATCCAAGATAATTCATATTTAAACCAACGGCTTTTAATTCGTTCATTAATTCATGGACATCTTCATTTTCAAAATAGGTATAAATGGAGTCAGCCATTTTTTCACCAATATCCTGAACTTCCGTTAGTTCTTCTTTGGAAGCGGACATTAGTTGATCCATCGAGCCAAAGCATTGAGACAGCGTTTTAGCAGCTTTTGCTCCAACATGACGAATACCTAAACCAAATAGTAATTTTTCCAAAGAATTTCCCTTAGACTTTTCTATAGCTTCCAAAAGATTTGTAACAGACTTCTCACCCATTCTCTCTAATGCAAGAAGCTGGTTCTTTTGTAATCCGTAAATATCTGCCACATCTTTAATCAATTCATGATGAAACAATTGGCTAATGACCTTTTCCCCTAAACCATCGATATTCATTGCATCACGGGAAACAAAGTGAATTAAACCTTCACGAATTTGTGCAGGACATTTTGGATTAATACAGCGAAGAGCAACTTCTCCTTCTAAACGCACTAGCTCACTATCACATTCTGGACAATGTGTCGGCATAGCGAATTGTTTTTCTTCACCTGTCCGACGTTCCGCCAAAACATTGACCACTTCAGGAATGATATCTCCCGCTTTTTTGATGACAACATAATCACCAAGCATAATGTCTTTTTCACGAATTAAATCTTCATTATGAAGTGAAGCACGTTTTACAGTTGTTCCCGCTACTTTCACTGGTTCAAGGATCGCAGTTGGTGTAATGACACCGGTTCTGCCGACGCTTAGCTCTATATCTAATAGCTTTGTTACGACTTCTTCTGCAGGGAATTTATAGGCAATCGCCCATCTTGGACTTTTTGCAGTAGTTCCAAGCCTACGTTGTTGTTCCAAAGAGTTCACTTTGATGACAATTCCATCAATTTCATAGGGCAATTGTGGGCGGTGTTCTTTCCACTTGTTCACATAATCAATGACCTCATCGATATTGACACATTTTTTCCGCTCTTTATTAACTTTGAAGCCAAGCTTCTCCAATAAATCTAACCCATCATAATGGGTTGTGACACCAGCTTCTGTAAAGTCGCCAATAGCATACAAGAATATATCTAAATTTCTGGAAGCAGCAATTTTTGGATCAAGCTGACGCAATGAGCCGGCTGCTGCATTTCTTGGATTTGCGAATGGTTCTTCTCCATTTTCTTCTTTTTTTCGATTTAGATTTTCAAATGATTTCTTTGGCATATAAGCCTCTCCACGAACCTCTATGGACATTGCTTCATGAAGACGAAGTGGAATGGAGCGAATTGTTCTTAGATTTGAAGTAATATCCTCTCCTACCTGCCCATCTCCCCTAGTAGCACCTTTAGAAAAAAGTCCTTGTTCATATCTTAAAGAGATTGCCAAACCATCAATTTTCAGTTCACAAACATATTCAACATTGTCACCGACCGATTGTTTTACCCGACGATCAAAGTCATTGAGATCTTCTGCATTAAATGCATTTCCCAAACTCAACATTGGGATTTGATGTTCTACTTTTACAAAAGCAGAAAGAATTTCTCCACCAACCCTTTGGGATGGAGAATCTTGTGTTACCAATTCAGGAAATTCTTTTTCTAAATTCAGTAATTCATTCATTAAGCGATCATATTCCGCATCTGGAACGGTTGGGTTGTCCAACACATGATATTCATAATTATATTGAGTTAAGAGACGATGAAGTTCCTTTATCTGATGCTCAGCAGTTTGTTTATCCATAGCTACAGCCCCTTGTCTTGATTCCAATATTATACTTAGGCTTTGTTAAATAATTTTGTTGAAGGTCATAACGCCTTATGTGTACACGTTCACTAAAAATACTTGTTCCAAGTAAAGACCGTTCATGTGTACACATAAGGCTGATAATAAGCAATAAACACTAATATTTCCTATACTTTTTGAATCGGTGCAAATTCGGCGAGTAAACGTTTAATGCCAATTGGACTAGGAAAAGCAATATCTAGCTCGATCGATTTATCTTTCCCTTTCACACTGACAACTGTCCCGATGCCCCATTTCTTATGCTCCGCCTTGTCGCCAACCTTCCACTCTGCTTCATTTGAGCCAGTACTTGTTGAAGCAGTGCGGACAGCCGGACGATTAATCGGTCTCTGCTGTGAGCTGAAAGGGCTCCTTTGTCTAGCTTCTTTGTGTAAAACTTCCAGCAAGTCCTCTGGTATCTCATTAATAAATCGTGAAACAGGATTCATATTTGTGCGGCCGAACAATGTCCGCATTGCGGCATTCGTTAAAAATAATTCTTGTTCCGCACGGGTTGCCCCAACATACATTAAGCGTCTTTCTTCCTCCATCTCGGCTTCTTCCATTAGCGAGCGGCTATGGGGGAATACTCCCTCTTCTAATCCAATTAAAAAGACAACTGGGAACTCCAGGCCTTTTGCGGAGTGCAAGGTCATTAGGACAATAGCATCATTATTGTTTTCTTCTTTTTCATCTAACCGATCAATATCAGCTACTAAAGCGAGATCAGTTAAAAAGCCGACCAAGCTTTTATCCTCATTGCTTTCTTCAAAGCTTTTTGTAACAGATAAAAATTCATCGATATTTTCAAGTCTGCTTTGTGCTTCCAAAGACTTTTCCGCTTGCAGCATCTCACGGTAGCCCGATTTGTCTAGAATTTCATCCACAAGCTCTGTAACCGATAAATACTCCTGCATTTGCGTATAATTTTTGATTAACTCATAAAACTCATAAGCAGCTTTGGTAATTTTAGGGCTTAAACCGATAAAATCAATTTCTTTGAGTGCACTATAAATAGAAATATCATTGTCTGCAGCATAGCGAGCAATTTTATCAAAGGATGTAGAGCCTATTCCACGCTTCGGAACATTAATCACTCGCTGCAAGCTAATATCATCATCAGGATTAGCTACCAAACGTAAGTAAGCAAGAATATCTTTGATCTCTTTGCGATCATAGAATTTGATTCCGCCAACGATATGATAATCAATATTGGATTTGAGTAAAACCTCTTCCATTACACGCGATTGGGCATTCGTACGATAAAGAATAGCGATTTCGGATAATTTACGAGCTCCGGAATCTACTAGTTCTTTAATTTTACCAGCAACATACTGGGCTTCAGATTGTTCACTGTCTGCCCGGAAATAGCTGATTTTTTGCCCTTCGGCGTTTTCTGTCCATAACTTTTTCGGTTTTCGGTTCCCATTATTTTTTATCACTTCATTTGCAGCATGAAGTATCCGCTTTGTAGAACGGTAATTTTGTTCAAGCATGATGACTTTTGCGCTTGGATAATCTTTCTCAAAAGAAAGGATATTCGCAATGTCTGCACCGCGCCAACGATAAATGGATTGATCAGAATCCCCTACTACGCATATGTTTTGAAATCTCGATGCCAGCATTTTCACAAGCATATATTGCGCCCTATTCGTATCTTGGTATTCATCGACGTGGATATATTGAAATTTTCGTTGATAATATTCCAATGTTTCCGGCACCCGCTGAAAAAGATGAATTGTCATCATAATAAGATCATCAAAATCAAGCGCTTGATTTTTGCGAAGTCGCCTTTGATATTCCTCATAAACATCACTGACAACCTGTTCATAATAACCGCCTACAAGTTTCGAATATTCTTCAGGAGTTACTAGTTCATTTTTCGCACTGCTGATTGTCCCAAGAATAGCACGTGGTTCGAATTTTTTTGGGTCAATATTCTTATCTTTGAGGATACCTTTAATGACAGATTGCTGATCTGTCGGATCTAAAATCGAAAAATTACGGTTAATACCAATTCGATCAATATCTCTTCTAAGGATTCTTACACACATAGAGTGAAACGTAGAAATCCAAACTTCTTCCGCAGCACCACCCATGATTTTCCCAATCCGATCTTTCATTTCGCGCGCGGCCTTGTTCGTGAAAGTAATGGCTAAAATATTATAAGGATTAACACCTTTTTCAACCATTAAATAGGCAACTCGATGTGTTAGTACCCTTGTTTTCCCACTTCCGGCCCCAGCCATGATTAAAAGGGGGCCATCAGTTGCTTTAACTGCTTCTTGTTGCTCAGGATTTAATCCTGCCAAAAGACGATCTGTTAAAAATTGCATTGATTATTCACCACCGGAACGTTTGTTCTTATTATAGAATTTAATAATTATCATGTCTATACCTTATGGTCTATATGAACTGTTTTTAATGCTTGAATTATATCTTCATAAATAATATTGCCAACAATAATGACATCAGCATATTGGCTCATTTCTTTTGCATGTTCTATTGATTTAATACCACCGCCATAAAATAAGGTGGTATTTTCCAAATGGCTCTTTGCGGCTTTAACTACTTCCACATCACCATAGGAACCACTATATTCTAAATAGAAGATAGGCATCTTAAATAAATTTTCAGCCATCATGGCATATGCTTCCACATCTTCTACGCTTAAATCTGGTTTTGCTTGAGTAAGCTGAGCAGCTTTACAATCACTATTTAAAATACAGTAGCCTTCTACCATAACCTCATCCCAATTCATCAACTCACCGTATTCCTTAACAGCTTCATGATGAACTCCAGTCACCCATTTTACATCATCACTGTTGAGGACTGTCGGGATAAAATATAAGTCGAAACCAGGTGTAATCGATTCAAAATTTGAAATTTCCAGCACACAAGGAACTGTATATCTTCGCACACGTGCCATTAAGTTGAGGACATTTTCTAATGTAACCCCATCGGTTCCTCCAATAATGATGGCATTTGTACCAGATTCACATATTTTTTCTAAATCATGATCGGAAATTTCCTTATTAGGATCCAATTTAAAGGCGTGTCGCCATTCGCGAACGTCGTACATTGAGCGTATCCTCCATTTTCTATATTCCATACATCATTATAGCATTTGTGAAAGGTCACAAAAAAGAATTTCCACAAGATATTAAGGAAATCCCTCTTAATAAATACTGGATAATATCTGGTTCTCAAGTTATATTTTTCAAGCTCTCTCCCAACATCCTTTCCAAGTCATAGGTAAATAGTCGTGCGTTTTCTTGCTTTTTTTATTTCATTTAGGAAAACTTGAAAGAAAATGAGTATTTTATGCTCCATATTTCATGGTATTTTCCCAAGTTAAATGTCCTATAAAATGTGTTATGATAACTATAAGAAATAATCCCAGCAAAAAAATTTGTAAGGAGGAGTTATAATGCGTAAAAAAAACACACCAGCTAAGATTACTAAAAGAGACATTGATTCCTTAATTTACAAAATTGATATTCTGCTGAATGATAAAAAGGATTCAAATCTGCAAAAAGTAAAAATGACAGGGTGACCTTAGACACAGTCTGATATACTCATTATTCATAGCAAAAAACATTCTAACTGCAGGGAATGTAATCATTCCCTGCACAACCCAGAAATGAAAAATAATAGTATTTTCGCAAAAAATTTCTTACTATTACCACTTTAAATAATATTTAAGCTATAATATATTCTAGGTGGTTAATATGAACATTGGTGCAATTATTAAATTGAATAGAATCAAACAAAACTTGACTCAAGAAGAATTAGCAGATGGGATCATTTCAATTTCTTATTTATCCAAAATCGAAAACGGCAAAATCGAGCCTAACGACGAAGTAATCAAGCTCCTTTGCCTCAGACTGGGCATAGAAATCAACAGACAAATCGACGACGAAACAAAAGCACTTTGCCATGAATGGTTTCGGTTGTTGTTGTCATGTACTGATGTTGGGAAGTTAGAAGAGAAGTATCAAATCATAAATGAATTAATTAATACGGTACACGATGTAGAGCTACAAATACTATTAAAAATTCATTTGATTAGATACTATTTAAAACTCGGAGAACTAGATCCTGCACTAGAGCAAATAAACCATTTAAAAGATTTCAGCAATACTTTTACTACAGAGCAAAAATATTATTGGAACAAATTTAATGGAAACTACTATTATATTAAAGAAGACTTTAATGAAGCTCTTAAGTTCTATACTCTATCAGAAGATTTTATTATTCATCTTGATATCTCTGAAGAAGAGAATGCAGATTTAGAATATTCTTTAGCACTAACATATAGTAAATTGAGAATTACATCGTTAGCACTAAGAGCTGCTTATAAAGCTTTAGATTTATACAGACAAATATATCATTTTTCTCGCTGTGCGGAATGTCATCTAATTCTTGGAATTTCCTATCGGAGAATTCATAATCATGAAAAGGCAATAAAGAATTATCAATTGGCAAAACAATTAGCCGAGCATACACATAATAAAGAAATTATACAATTAACGCATTTAAATCTAGGTTATTTATATTCCGTACAAGGTGATACTAATTTAGCTATTGATCATCTTGATATGATAATAAATGAAGATGAATCATTATTAGAAGATCGCCTATCAGCTTTAACTACCATAGTTAAAGAATATTATCAAAGTGGATATTTCAATGAGGCGAGACAAAGAATTTCGGAAGGTCTTAAATGGATTGAAACTGACGGAATAGAGAAACATATTGTATTTTACTTTGAGATTAAAGCATTTTTATACATGATCACGAAGGAACATGAAAAATTTGAGCAAATGATGGTAGAAGAATTTATTCCTTATTTAGAGGAACAAAGAGATTATGCTAAGTTGACATTATATGGAGAATTTCTAGCAAATCATTTTGAAAATTTACATAAATATAAAAACGCTACAAAATATTATAAACTTGTCAACTTCTCATATAAACAAATTACTCATATTTAGGAGGCAAATCATGAAAAAACTAATTTTATCATTTGGGATAGGTGCATTACTTGTGAGTGGAGCATTCGTTACATCTAAAACATTACAAAGCAATAATAACAAAGTGTCAAATACTAAAAATGTAGCTGTTGGAGAAAAAGAACCTCGTCTTTTCTCAACTTATAGCATATCATTATTTTCTGTTCAATCATAATCATTCAAAAAAAGATAACTCTGAGTTATCTTTTTTTGTTTGCAATATAATTCGAATTTTCCGCAGCCCTTGCTACTAACTCCCCTACTGAACCACTAACAATCCCCACCTCTGGCAAATGATAAAACGTTGTTGCCAAAGAAACGTCTTCTTCACAAGCATTCGGCACATAAATATAAATCCTCTTCTCCCCGGAACCTAAAGCAATGCCTAATTCCGTATGACTACCCCTTCCTCCTGGCAAGACGAGGATGAATAGATCACATTTCATAACAGCTTCTTTTTCTTTTATCCCTATTTTTAGTAACTCTTCTTCTGTGGTCGTTTTTTCATTTTGGGTCCAATCATACGTCTGTTGGAATCCAATATCTACAAGTTTACTAGAAAGCGTTCTTACCATCTCTATATTTTGAAAACTTGACGCAATATAGAATTTCATTCTACTTCTCCCTATAATTGTGTCTTATAATACTCTTCTTTTTCTAAAAGCCTTTTTTTTACCTCAGGCCAATCTTCAGATGTGATGGAAAAAACACATGCATTTCTTATATATCCATTTTCCAAAATTCTTTCATTACGAAGAATTCCTTCCTTTTTGGCCCCTAATCTTTCAATCGCTTTTTGGGATCGTATATTTCGTTCGTCCGTTTTAAACTGTACACGAATCATGTTTAGTTCTTCAAAGCAAAATTGAAGTAAGGTTAGTTTGCATGCAGTGTTAACAAAACTACGTTGAAACTCAGGGGCATACCAAGTATGACCTAACTCACATGAACGATTGTGAAAATCAAAACCATAAATCCGGGTCGTCCCTACGATTTTTTCTGTTTCCTTCAGCTGTACAACAAAGGGTAAAATCTGTTTATTTTCTCTTCCCATCAATGCAGTATGGACCAATTTTTCCATCTTTTCAAAAGTATCTACACGCTGCATCATAAAATCCCATACACTCGGATCGCTCATTTCGAATAAATCCTTTGCATGCACACCCTCCATCGGCAATAACCGTAGTTGTTTGTGCTCTAATATTGGTTGTTTTTCAAATAGGCTATTCATTAAAAGTTCCACCTTTTCGCTTTAATATTTCTTTCCATTCATTCCACGCATTTAAGTACATAGGTAAATCATTTGGATGATGGGCAATACATCTAGATATACGAATATATAACCCTATTATCACTTCTTCAATTAATTTTTCACCTGTAATCGGAAATATCAATTCCTTTGCTGCTTCTGATATCGTTTCCCATGATAGATCTTTTGGTGAAGAGCAAAAGGCAAAAACTAAGTCGTAAATAGGCATACCGATTATCGGAGTCGGATCAATTACCCCACTTAAACAACCATGTTTAAATAAGAAATTATGAACCCCACAATCACCATGAAGCAGATACGGAGTGTCCAATGAGTTTCGGCTTGAATTCATTACTAAAGACAAAGCAAGACGGTAATCATCTTGGGATAAAACAGAAGAAAGTCTTTCACCAGCAACCTCCACTTCCGCTAAAAGGAAGTTCTGCCACGAATCAACAGGCTCCTCTATTAAGCCCCACATACCATAAAATTCTGCTTGTTTGTAATGGTTTATCACCTTATGAACTAAAAGCTTTAACGTATCTTTTCTTTGAAAATTTACATCCATCTCTCCATCCATATATGTATATAAAATATATTTATATGTTGGCTCCGTATAAATGAGCCTCGGGAATAAGGAAACAGTTTGATAAAAATTCAAAAAGTAAGCTTCAGCTTCAATGACCTGTTGTGAATTCGACTTCACAACAAGCTTGTTCCCATCCCCCAACACTATCAAGCCTAGTTGACTAGAGGTTCCACCATTTAAACGCTTAAAATCCAAAACATCACTTTGAATAATTTTTTCCTTAGTCAATTCTGTTACAATAGATTCCATCTTACACCTCTGCAGAAACAAAATAAGAATTTGATAAAATAGGTACAGTTTTAAAAGTATCTATTTGACTTGAGTGTTGTACATCTTTTTCGTATCCCTTCAACCGTAGTTCCCTTCCGCTTCCACATTCCCATATTAAATCTTGAACTCTATCTTCAACACTCTTAAATGCATTTGAACACAACACAGCTTCTGGTGATAGCTCTCCGGTAAGCTTTGATAAAATAGCACCCGCTCCGAGATAATCTTCTATAGCAGGTCGAATATTATTTTCCCGATTCAGTACATTGTCCCACTGTTCTCCACATGGAATTACGGTTATATTCGCATTGATTTTTGACTGTAATTGATTGGCATAAGTTGCAACTGCTGTAGCATTCAACAAGCTGCCTATTAATAAAGCAGGTACTTTCGTTGCTATCCATGAGCAGAGTGCTCCATTTAATGAACATAATACATATTTTTTATTTCTATGAGCTTGATTGAAGGTAATTG
Organism: Heyndrickxia sp. FW510-T9; assembly: GCF_058781025.1. Lineage (NCBI taxonomy): Bacteria > Bacillati > Bacillota > Bacilli > Caryophanales > Bacillaceae > Heyndrickxia > Heyndrickxia sp. FW510-T9. The sequence continues at coordinate 69,013 of NZ_JBYSWK010000020.1, forward strand.
GTGAAAGGGTTGGATTTCCAAATTTAATCGATTCTGCCCTTCCAAAAATAAGATCTGCTCCTACCTCCGTAGCATAATCTAGTTCTTTTCCATCCTTATAAACTGGGTACGGATAAATAATCGCACCATGATGCACAGCTGTCACGACGGTTGAGGAAAAACTTAAAACATCCACAACGATAATGATATCACCACGCTCCGCTGCCTCTTTCGCACCACGCGCCCCCCATTCAACTCGGCATGGATAAGGAGATTGATCAAACATTTTGTCACCCCCAAAAAGTCATACTCTTTTAAAAATTATATCATCATCCATCTTAATAAAACTAAAAGTTTAAATTAGATATAACAACTTGTTGAGATATTATCAATAAAAGTTTTATATTTTCAACTACATATTTATATTTTCGAATCATATTTTCATCCTGAAAGTAATAAATTATAAAGGGGTCCAACCCTTGTATCATGATTTGTCATTCCAATTATAATTTATATTTATTTATAATTAATATAAATAAATATTGATTTTTAATTTATTGTAGTTATAATAATAGTAAGCTACAAAAATATGAGAGGTGGTTTTAATATGAGTAAGAACAATAACAAGCTTACTACTAGCTGGGGAGCACCAGTTGGTGACAATCAAAACTCCATGACAGCAGGATCACGTGGACCTACCTTAATTCAAGACGTTCATCTTCTTGAAAAATTAGCGCATTTTAATCGAGAAAGAGTTCCAGAACGCGTCGTTCATGCTAAAGGTGCTGGTGCACATGGTTATTTTGAAGTAACGAATGATCTAACTAAATATACAAAAGCCAAATTCCTCTCAGAGGTAGGAAAAAAAACGCCATTATTTATTCGCTTCTCAACCGTTGCTGGTGAAAATGGTTCTGCTGACACTGTACGTGATCCCCGTGGGTTTGCAGTGAAGTTTTATACAGAGGACGGAAACTATGACATAGTAGGTAACAACACACCAGTTTTCTTTATTCGTGACGCTATCAAATTCCCTGACTTTATTCATACACAAAAAAGACATCCTGCTACACACTTAAAAAATCCAGATGCTGTATGGGATTTCTGGTCATTATCACCAGAATCTCTACACCAAGTAACTATTTTAATGAGTGATCGAGGCATTCCAGCAACATTCCGCCATATGAATGGATATGGAAGTCATACATTTAAATGGGTAAATGCAGATGGTGATGGAGTATGGATTAAGTATCATTTTAAAACAGAGCAAGGTGTTAAAAACTTAGCAGTGGATGTTGCCTCTAAGCTTGCAGGTGAAAATCCTGATTATCATACCGAGGAGCTCTATAATGCGATTGAAAAAGGTGATTTTCCGGCTTGGAAGCTTTCTGTTCAAATTATGCCATTAGAGGATGCAGATACGTATCGATTTGATCCATTTGATGTGACAAAGGTATGGTCTCAAAAAGATTATCCATTAATAGAAGTAGGTCGGATGGTGTTAAACAAAAATCCTGAAAACTATTTTGCAGAAGTAGAACAAGCTACTTTTTCACCAGGAACATTAGTGCCGGGTGTTGATGTTTCCCCCGATAAAATGCTGCAAGGGCGTTTATTTGCATATCATGATGCACATAGATATCGTGTTGGGGCAAATCATCAATCACTGCCAATTAATCGTGCTCGAAATGAAGTAAATAATTATCAACGTGACGGGCAAATGCGTTTTGATAATAATGGTGGCGGTTCGGTTTACTATGAACCTAATAGTTACAACGGACCTAAAGAATCAGCCGAAGATAAACAAGCTGCCTATGCTGTTTCGGGTGTTGCTGATAGTGTAGCATATGATCATCATGATCATTTTACACAAGCCGGTGATCTATATCGATTATTAAATGATGAAGAGAAAACGAGACTTGTTCAAAACATTGTTGATGCAATGAAACCAGTTACAAAAGAAGAAATCAAACTTCGTCAAATAGCTCATTTCTATAAAGCGGACCCTGATTACGGAACACGCATTGCGGAAGGGCTAGGATTGCCTGTACCGCAGCTAGTTTAATATATTCGAAAAGGTATATGTATTTAGAATGCATATACCTTTTTATTTTGTCGAAAAATCCATTAAAAATAATGGCTAAAAGTTACCTTTTTCGCAAAAGTATTGCTCGGGAAATGTTTAAATTCAATAGTTGTTATAGTTTTAATCAATCGTTTGATTAATTAATTACCTGTATAATATTGTAGATTTTTGTAATTGATTTCATGTTAATAGATTTTAGTTCATTTCAGAAAACTAATTCGTCAAATTTTAACATCCTTTGCACTGCAACTACCTACGTAACATAGCGATTAGTAGAGTTTATCGATAATTTAATCAACCGTTTGATTAAATTAATAATTTGTAAAATATTATCAAATTTTAAAGAGGCGCGTCGGTAATGTGCCATTTCTCATTTTGGGATTCGGATTATATTAATGATCGTTACTGTTTTCTAGTTTTTTTCTTTTTTTCGGGCACGTTCAACCACTGTTCGTTGATTATCCTTAATTAATTTTACAGTTCCAAAAAATTCTTTTTTTCATTAAAAAAAGAAGTGTACAATTGTTAAACAATTACACTTCTTTTCATCCCAGCCAATATTATTTTGTTACATCTGATTCATTTTCTTGAATTCGGTCCAATACCATTTGATACGAATCATTCCCATAATTCAAACATCTTTTCACACGGGAAATGGTTGCTGTGCTTGCTCCTGTTTCTTTTTCAATAATATTATACGTGTTTTTTTCTTGAAGCATTCTTGCCACTTCGAGACGTTGGGCAAGTGCTTGAATCTCATTAATTGTACAAAGATCATCGAAAAAACGATAGCATTCCTCGAGATCATTTAAAGAAAGTATTGATTGAAATAATTGGTCTAAAGCTTTTCCCCTTAATTTTTCAATTTGCATATTGTTATCTCCTTCTATCCTACTTCTTGTCAATTCCGACTTTATCTAAGCTTGGTACGATATTAATCCACGTCTTACCAGGAACAAATTTAACTTCTTCACCATTATCAAAAGGAAGAATGCGTCCATCTATATTTCGCCACTGTATTTCACGATATTTTCCTTTTTGAAACAAGTATGCTTTTCCTCCAGATGTTAGATTTATTTTACGTCTACCCTTGTTATCAACGATTTTATGTTCCGTTTCAACAATAAATAGATTATCTAATAGGACAGGTCTCTTTGATTCAAGATCCACCGTTTGCTGACCATCTGAGGACCGCTTATATTTTTCTTTACCAGCATCATACTCATATTCCACATTAAATAATGGATCATTGGAATAATGTATCATAATATTTGCAGCATCTTGTCCAATAACTTGCTTCGTTTCATCGGCAGTCATAAAGTTCAAATTACTAGGCGGAATATCCATTTTAGCACGCTTTATCTTAGCACCTTTTAAAATATTGTTATAAGATATATAGGAATTATGTGGTGGCTTGCGATCACTAGAACGCTTAAATAATATTCCATCATATTGCATTCCATTGATATTGTCGATGTATCCAGATGAAAGCATCTTTTTTGCCTCGGGACTATAACCATGGGCAACGTAAAAGCTATCGTATCCCTTTGCTAAATCTATAAAATAATCGCGAGAACTTCTAATTGGGCCGATTCTTTTCGGCTTTTCACTTTGATAAATCGCCAAAAACCTTGTTATATCTCCCTCTGCCAACACTTCGTAAACAATGTCTGCCTCTGCTAATCCAGATTGCGGTCTTGCTGCTGGAAAATTATTAATCATGACAGCAACGGATCGATTTTCAGATGGTTCCTTTGCTTCCATACCCGTCAAAGGAAATAAATAATTAGGAGTTGAATCCTTTATCGCTCCAGAAATTTCCCTACTATCTGGAGATTGCTTAGGCTGTTGGACAGTCTTTTCTTTATGTCCACACGCTGTTAAAGCGAATATTAATATGGCAGCGAAGCAATATAATAATTTTTTCTTCATTACTCTGTACCCAACCCCTTTAACCTTTACACGTATAAATTGTTGTATTGTTTAAAAAAGAACTTTCTGCAACAATCACTTTAATATTTTAACGCATTATAGTTGGAAAGAGTACTGTTTTATTCATAACATCGTAAATTCCTTGTTGTGTAATTCGTATATATGGTAAATGTGTCGCTGAAAAAAACAGTAAAGAATAAACTGGATCTCCAAAAGGATATCCTCGTTCTCTTAATAAACTTTTCAATTTTTTCTCTTCCATTATAAGTGTTTCCATATCCTTATTAGACATAACCCCTGCTAACATTAATGGAATTTCGTGGATCACTTCTCCATTTTCAACTAAGACAATGCCCCCACCAATTTCCTTCATTCGGTTAAAAGCAATGGTCATATCCTCTTTATTTTTGCCGATTAATATAATATCGCCTGTGTTGGAAAACGATGATGCAAATCCCATAACCTTATCTGCAAAGCCTTTAACAATGGTGTTCGTTCGCCATTTTCCGTTTCGATCAAGCAATACTAGAAAGCTTTCGTTATGATCGGTCGGTAGCTCATCTACTGACACATCATATAAAACAGAATAAGGCTTTGTTATTACATCATTCACCATTTCAATTCCAAAAGGCATGGAGAATTGTAAATCATCATGGTCCAATTTCCATTGCAAATCAAGTGGAGAAAATCCCACTTCATTCCAGTCGATGTCTTCATCCTGGATAATAGCTTCTCCATCTTTTTTCAGCCACTTTCCTTTTGAAAGAACATGTATCGGTGTCGGATTCCCTTCACTTTCAAGGAAATTAATGCTAGCAACCCTTCCTGTTGCGATCATTCCATGCAAGTGATCAATATTATAGTATCTGGCCACATGATAGGATGCCATATGATAGGCATCAATCGTGGGAATTCCGTGCTCTATTGCCATGCGAATCATCATATCTAATATTCCATCTTCATAAAATGCGGGTGTTGAGCCATCCGTATTGAAAAACATCGATTGATATTGATCGATACCCATCTCCTTCATTTCTTTTAAAAGCACCGGCAAATCCGGTCTGATGGAGGAATGTCTTAAAGAAACAGTGAACCCTTGTAATAAACGTTCATATACTTCTTTTCCTGTCATAGCCTCATGATCGCTATCGGCTCCAAATAACATCATTTTGGCGAGTGTTTTTTCAGAAGCACCAGGAAAATGACCTTCAATTCTTTTCCTCATTCTTTTCGCTTCTTGTATCCAGTGAAGAATTAAATCATCTCCATCTAAAAGCTTCGGCCACCCTGTCAATTCTCCGCCTTGAAGAACTGCATCATGCTCTAACCATGATTTCACTTCACCATGTGAAAATACCGTTTCCTCTTCTCGCAATTCTGTTTGCGAATCAAAGCGACTCCACCAATACATGGAAACAGGCGAATGTCGCAGTTGCTTTAACAAAGAAAACGCTTTCTTTTTTCCTAATAATAAAACTAACATTAAATTATCATTAATGATAGTGGTTGTCCCTGTTTGCGATGCATATCTTGCAAAGGTTTGGGGATTATATAATTGAAAAGGATGTACATGTGGTTCTATATAACCAGGAACTAGTGTTAGTCCTTTGCAATCCATTACTTCACAATCACAAATATTTTCAGGCAATTTATCTCCTGCAAAGACTATTCGATCTTCGTGAATCCATATGTTTCCTACTATCCATTCACGAAGGATAGAATGAAGAAAACGAGTGTTTTTTAAAAGCAATGTCGGCGATTTGTTACCGTTTACAATTGCAACATGGTCACGAATCTGTTTGTTCTTCCATCTATAACGTTGATCTAACATATTAAGTATTCCTCCCTAAGGAGATCGTTTCTCTATTTGTTTTACTAATGGTAACATATTAAACCGTTTAACGCATTAAAGTTTTTGAATATAATTGTAAAAAATTTGTGGAGGTGTATGAATTTATGAAAACCAACCCTAATATCGGAGTTCTTAATGCCCTCATTCGAATAACATGCGGGTTAACCATAGTTGCCTTTTGTACAGCAAAACTCTCACGAAAACCATGGTGTAATTCATATATATTCATGATAATGATGGGTGCAATGAAGGTTGCAGAGGGAATTGTTCGTTATTGTCCTGTAACGGAGTTGTTTCAGAAGGGTCAAGGAATAATGGGACAACAAGATAGTGGACAACAAGATAGTGGACAACAACAAAATACACAGCCTTCACAGAACAAACAAGAAAAGAACCAGCAGGACCAGCCAAGTATACCGCCTGAGCTTGCAGATTCAATAAAAGATGCTTTAGAGTAAAACTTTCAGCAAAAACATAGTTACGAAATAAACCGGGCCATTTATATCCCCCGGTTTATTTTTATTATTGTAAATTAAAGAATTGGCAGCTTGAGTACAACCTTTGTTCCTACCCCTTGTCTACTATCTATTTTAATTTCTCCTTTCATACTATCGATAATTCTATAGACAACCATTAGACCAAGCCCGGTACCCTTGCTTGTTGTCGTAAAGTAAGGGTACCCAAGTCTTTTTTGTAATGCTCTATCCATTCCGATGCCATTATCAATTATCGAAATAAAGCATTCTTTATCTTTAACCTTTACCTTTATTTCGACGAGCCCTCCTTTTTCAACCGCATCAATGCTATTCTTTAATATGTTTACAAGTGCTTGTACTAATTGCTTTGGGTCACCCATTAAGCAGCAAGTAGGAGTGTCTACTAATTCAATCGTTGCATCTTCCATTTCGGCTAAAGGTCTTACAATATTAATAGAATTATGCAGTACTTCTTCTAGTTGAAATACCTCCATTGTCGTAGGATATGGCCTTGCATAGGTTAAATAATCTTTTATTATATGGTCTACTTTATCTACTTCCTCTAGAGCCATCTGAAGAAAGGCTTGCTCTTTATCTACAGGAAGGTCGTGGTCATCTTTAACAAGTTGAATCAATCCACGAATAGTAGTCAGAGGATTGTTGATTTCATGATTAACCGCAGCAGCTAAGTGACCTACCACATCTAATTTATCCGCATAAATCACCTTCATTCTCAAATCATAGTTGCTTTGGATCATTTCCACAGATAGACTGACTAGTATTATTCCAATTGCATTGATGATTAAAAATTCATACCAATAATTAATTTCAAATAAATCGTGATGAAAAAAAGTAAATACTAGTAAAAAAAAGAATGAAGAGAAAATATTCACAAATGTACCTAATACGATTTTCTTATAGGTTCCAACCCGAAAATATAAAGGTGTAATTAATACTGTCAAAATAAACATCAGGGCAGTATTAATAATTGATAAATATGTACCAGCTCCCCCTTGAATAATTCGAATAACACTTGTCAGTACTAAGAGAACAAGTCCAACAACGGGTCCCCCGTAAATAGTACCGAACCATAATGGTATCCGTCTCAGATCATAGCGCACACCTTCATATTCATAAAATGAAAACACCATACAAATAAAAATAGCTAATCCGGAAGTGACTAAAATGGAATATTTTATTACAGGCTTACGATTTGGCTTACTTTCAATCCAAAATTGGTGCATAATCATTGTGATAAGAATAACCAGTAAGTTAAATAGTAAATCACTTGCTACAGATAACAATGTAATCTACCCCTTTAGCCACAGAAGTTTGAATATTGCAAAATTATGATTTCTATAATTGTAATGTTTTATTAAATAATTGTCTATTAGTGAGGTGGGTGAGGAGAAAAAATTATTTTTTTGTACAAAAAAGCCCCGACACAGAAAGGGGGAGAAATGTCCATTATTAATATATTGTTAATGCCTATAACCATATCTTTTCCAGCTAATTAGTTTAAAGCACTTCGGCTAATCAAAACCACCAGTGTGAACTGGTGGTTTGCTCTGCGGCTGAAAGCCTCTCTTACCGGCCTTGGCCTTAAAGGC
>NZ_JBYSWK010000021.1:0-72768 GCF_058781025.1 Heyndrickxia sp. FW510-T9
ATTATAAAAGCTGGCATTTGCCAGCTTTTATTTCTCTTAAAAATATTTGAATTATTAAAAAACAGTACATTACATAATTGAGGTGCTCTTTTTTGAGACTACTATTCCCTTTATTGGCTAGCAAGAAAATATTATGGATATTACTAATCATTAACATGTTAGGTACAATCTATGGTTACTATTGGTATGGAGGACAGCTAAGTATAACTCCAACACAATTTATTCCATTCGTTCCGGATAGTCCGACTGCCAGTTTATTTTTTGTTTTCGTTTTAATCGCATTTTTACTCGGGAGGAATTGGCCATTATTTGAAGCTCTTGCAATTGTCACATTATTTAAGTATGGGATTTGGGCGGTTGTAATGAATATATTGACGAGGACGGTATCGGGATATTTACCTTGGGAAGGGTATATGTTAATCATTTCACATGGAGCAATGGCTATAGAAGGAATTTTGTATGCTCCTTTTTATCGAATAAAGCTGCCATATCTTGCAATTGCGGCAATTTGGGTATTACATGATGTTATTATTGACTATGTATTCATGCAATTCCCGCATTACCCAGACTTGTATATGTATATACGTGAAATAGGTTATTTTACATTTTGGTTAAGTATCTTTTCAATAGCAATTGCCTATTATTTATGTATTCGAAAAAACCGGTTAGAATTATCCATTAAATATTAAAGAGGCTCATCTCTTTTGGTCTACTCTTGTCCCACCTTTCATACACATAGTAATAGTTTGAGGGGGGACAAGAAATGAAAATAAAAACGCTATTCCTTCTATTATCTATCACACTTCTATCCATACATCATGCAAAAGCAACTTCACCTTTATCAATGCCTTTAAAAAAAATGGATGACATGGCGGATGAAATATTGCAAGTATCGAAAATGAATCACTTTAATGAGGCAGAAATGCTTTTACAATCATTTTCGAGACAGTTATCCAGCTTTAATAATAAAAGTAACCTATTTACAATGGACGAACTCCGAGTATTAAGCTTGGCTCAAAATCAAGCGTTAAAGGCCGTAACAAGCAACTCTACCCATCCTGATGAGAAACTTAAGGATGTAATGGCATTTCGCCTTGTTGTTGACGCTTTAAATTCTAAATATCAACCATTATGGACTAATATGAAAGAGCCCATTATGTCTGCATTTAATAGTGCTAAACTGGCAGCTAATAATCGAAACTTCGATGAATTTCAAGCAAATTTAAATACTTTTCTATCTGAGTTTTCCGTCATTGAACCAAGTTTATCAATTGAACTCCCAAATAATAAATTGCAAAAACTTAATGCAAAAATAGCCTTTATAGATCGGTATAGGGGTAGCGTGGTATATGATGCTTCTCAACAAACGGAAATGGAAGGGTTAGGAATGGATTTACAACATGTATTTGATGATACGTCCAGAGATGAAACGGATCCGCAGTTTTGGTGGGTTATCTTTACAACTGGATCGATTATAATCTTTACTCTAACCTATGTTGGGTGGCGAAAATATCATGGACAGAAACAAGATAAAAAGCGAATAGAGCATAATGATTGATTTAAATAGTAAATTTGAATAGAATGTAAAGTAATATATAGATAATGGAGGTTGAAAATGGGGTCGTTTTTCATTTACTTCATCATAATTGCTTTAATTCCAATATGGGCACAACTAAGAGTGAAAAGTACGATTGGAAAATACTCCAAGGTTGAATCGACTGCCGGAATGACTGGCGCTCAAGTAGCTAGGAAAATACTCGATGAAAATGGCTTATACAATGTAAAGGTTATCGAACAGCAGGGTTTTTTAAGTGACCATTATAACCCTATGACTAAAACAGTTCATTTATCATCAAATAACTATAATGGGTACTCCGTTTCTGGAGCGGCCGTTGCAGCCCATGAAGTGGGGCATGCTATTCAAGATAAAGAAAATTATGCGGCACTACGGTTTCGGCATTCTTTAGTTCCTATTGCAAATATCGGGTCAAACGCATCTTGGATCTTTATTATGATCGGTATACTATCACAGGCTTCTAATATGCTGTTATTAGGAATCATTTTTATGGCAGTTGGAGTATTATTCCAGCTAGTAACATTACCGGTTGAATTTAATGCATCATCACGTGCAATCAATCAAATAGTAGGATTGGGTATTATTCAAAATAGTGAAGAAAGACAAGCACGTAAAGTATTAAATGCCGCAGCGTTAACTTATGTTGCCGCCGCTGCTGTAGCTGTAATTGAATTATTGAGATTAGTATTAATATTTACTAATATGAACAGAAATGATTAATTAACTTTTGTGAAATAAATATCACAGTTAGCTATATTTAAGAAAAAACGGGTTTTCATAATGAAAGCCCGTTTTCTTGATATCTAAACTTCAATCGGTTTTTTGTTCTCATCCAAAGTAAAGCCTTCTCCTAACACATCATGTACGATTGTTACGGATACAAAAGCATGTGGATCAACTGAATTAATGATTCCTTTTAAACGAGCAATCTCATTTTTACCAACAACACAATATAATACTTCTTTATCTTCTTTAGTATAAGAGCCATGACCTTTTAATACAGTTACCCCACGATCCATTTCCTTCATTATTTTATTTGCAATTTCATTATGATCCTTGGAAATGATAAGAGTTCCTCTAGCTGTATATGCACCTTCCTGCATGAAGTCAATAACCCTTGCGCCTACAAATACAGCAACTAGTGTATACATCGCATGGCGATAGTCCAAATAGGTAATTAAGGAAAGGGTAATAACGCAGGCATCAAAAACAAACATGGTTCTTCCCATTGCCCAGCCTTTATATTTAAAAAATAATCTAGCAATAATATCGACTCCGCCAGATGTACCCCCATAACGAAAGATAATACCAAGTCCAATACCAATAAATGCTCCTGCAAAAAGGGCAGCAAGAAACAAGTCATCCGTTAATGGGAAGCTTAAATGATCCCTCTGAAATATCCATAAGAAAACAGAAGTTCCTACAGTACCAATGATGGTGTAAATAAATGATTTCTTACCTAGCATCCTCCACCCGATAAAAAAAACAGGGATATTTAATGCTAAATTCGTATAAGATGGATTTATCCCTAATTTCGCATACAATATTAATGTAATACCAGTAAATCCACCTTCAGCAAGGTGATTTTCCATATTGAAATGAACAATACCAAAACCAAAGATAGCAGATCCAAGCAAAATAAAGAGGATATTTTTTATTTTTAAATCAAAAATCATGCAACAGTTCCTCCTGAATATGTATAAAAAGGCTAAGATTTCATAAGGTTAGCGTCCTTATTATATATAATGAAAAGGAAACTATCAAATAGATTGTGGTTATCATTTAAAATATTTGTAAATGAAAAGATATTTGGCTAACATGGTAATGGGACAATCACTAGAATCATTGAAGGGGTGCCAAGACTTGAGTAATAAAACAATGAGTGAAATGCAAAAAGAAGTTGATCAATATATAAGTCAATTTAAAGAAGGGTATTTCAGTCCATTAGCTAGTCTTGCAAGGTTGACAGAGGAGCTTGGGGAACTAGCTAGGGAAATTAATCATTATTATGGTGAAAAACCAAAGAAAACGACGGAAAAAGAAAGAACTGTCGAAGAAGAATTAGGCGACTTGCAATTTGTGGTAATGTGCTTAGCAAATTCATTAAATATTGATCTTGAGGAAGCGCATAATCGAGTCATGAATAAATTTATGACTCGAGATAAAGACCGTTGGACGAGAAAATAATTTATTATATGAATAAGGAGATTCAGATGGCAAAAGTAAAAGTTATTGTCGCAGGGCCGAGAGGACGTATGGGGCAAGAAGCAGTGAAAATGGTACATAAAACAGATGAATTTGAATTAGTAAGTGTTCTTGATCATAAAAATGATGGCAAATTGCTTTCGGAGATAGAAGGATTCGCAAATATTGATGTACCAGTATATACGAATTTAGAGGAATGTTTACAAAAAAGCAATGCAGATGTGATAGTTGATTTAACTATACCAGAATCTGGCTACATACATACAAAAACAGCTATTCTTAACGGTGTTAGACCAGTTGTAGGGACAACAGGTTTTACAAAGGAACAATTAGATGAACTAACAGAATTAGCAAAAGAAAAAGAAATTGGTTGTATTATTGCTCCAAACTTTGCAATTGGAGCAGTGCTTATGATGAAGTTCTCACGAATGGCTGCAAAGTTCTTTCCTGATGTTGAAATTATTGAACTACACCATGATCAAAAGCTTGATGCACCTTCAGGAACTGCCGTGAAAACTGCGCAAATGATTTCAGAATCTCGCAGCATCAAAGAGCAAGGTCATCCAATGGAAAAAGAAACTATAACTGGTGCAAGAGGTGCAAATTTCGAAGGAATGCATATTCATAGTGTGAGACTTCCGGGCTTAATTGCACATCAACAAGTATTATTCGGCGGGGACGGTCAAACATTAACGATTCGTCACGATTCTTATAATCGGGCATCCTTTATGTCAGGTGTTAAAGTATCGATCGATACGGTGATAAATCTCACTACTCTTGTATACGGGTTGGAAAATATTCTAGAGTAAATAGGAAATTAAGGGGATGAATTAAATGGAGATTGCATTGATTGCTCACGATAAAAAGAAAGATGATATGATGCGCTTTGTCACAGCTTATAAACATATTTTTCAGGACCATCAATTGTATGCAACCGGTACAACTGGAAAAAGAATTATGGAAGCGACAGGTATGAGTGTTCATCGCTTTCAATCTGGTCCGTTTGGTGGAGACCAAGAAATTGGTGCTTTAATAGCGAAAAATCTATTGGATTTAGTAATTTTCTTTCGCGATCCCTTAACTGCTCAACCACACGAACCAGATGTTTCGGCGTTAATGAGATTATGTGATGTATACGCTGTTCCTTTGGCTACCAATATGGGGACGGCTGAAGTGCTAATTAGAGGGTTGGAAAAAGGGGATATCAGTTGGAGAACGATTACTAGAGGAGTAGTGGAATGAATAGTATAGATATACTAGCATTTGGTGCTCATGCCGATGATGTAGAAATTGGGATGGGTGGTTCTATAGCGAAATGGGTTCATGAAGGAAAAAAAGTAGTAATTTGCGATTTAACTCATGCAGAATTATCTTCAAATGGGACGGTTGAGTCTCGAAAAGTTGAAGCAACTAATGCTGCAAATTTATTAGGTGTTACTGAACGTATTACATTAAATCTTCCTGATCGAGGATTATACAAACGTGAAGAGAATATTCTGAAAATTGTCGAAATCATACGTATTTATAAACCAACTTTAGTGTTTGCACCTTACTTTAAAGATCGCCATCCTGACCATGCGAATTGCTCTTATTTAGTGGAAGAGGCATTTTTCTCTGCTGGGATTGGAAAAATCAAAACGGCAAAGGAAACATCCGTTCATAAACCAAGAAATCTATTTTATTTTATGATTAACGGTTTTCATCGTCCGGACTTTGTAATTGATGTAACCGATTTTATGGATAAAAAAATAGAAAGTCTTTATGCCTATAAGAGCCAATTTCTAATCACAGATGATGGTATTCCAACACCGCTTACAGATGGATATATTGAAACGGTTCAGGCACGAGAACGATTATTTGGTAAGGAAGTAACGACTACTTATGCGGAAGGTTTCAAGACAAAGAAACCGATTTTACTTAATATGGATGTGAGTGGAGAATGGAAACTAAATTAAAAATAGGCATTACCTGCTATCCGAGTGTGGGTGGATCAGGTGTCATTGCAACTGAATTAGGAAAGCTTCTTGCAGAACGTGGACATGAAATTCATTTTATTTCGTCGAGTATCCCATTTAGATTGAACAAAATGTATCATAATATTTTTTATCACCAAGTTGAAGTAAATCAGTATTCTGTATTTCAATATCCACCATATGATATTGCCTTAGCAAGCAAAATGGCAGAAGTTGCGAAAAGGGAAAAGTTAGATATTCTCCACGTTCATTATGCAATTCCACATGCTATTTGTGCCATTCTTGCCAAACAAATGGCCGATACGGATTTAAAAATCGTTACAACACTACATGGAACGGACATAACGGTTTTAGGATATGATCCATCCTTAACAAATGCCATTCGTTTTGGCATAGAGCAATCCGATCATGTCACAGCAGTTTCAAAAGCTCTTGTACAACAGACCTATGATTTAATTCAGCCAGAAAAAGATATTCAAACAGTTTACAATTTTATTGACGAGCGAATCTATAAAAAAGTAAATTCTGAACATTTACGCGAAGAATATGGGATATTACCAAACGAGAAAGTAATTATTCATGTATCGAATTTTCGAGGCGTTAAAAGAGTTCAGGATGTAGTGAAAGCTTTCGCCAAAATAAGTGAATCTATTCCTGCGAAGTTATTATTAGTTGGCGATGGCCCGGAAATGACCCTAGTTTGCAGATTAGTGAGTGATTTAAAACTTCGGGATCGCGTCTTACTTTTAGGTAGGCAAGATAGTTTAGAGGAATTATATTCAATAAGTGATTTGAAATTGTTGCTTTCTCAAAAAGAAAGCTTTGGATTAGTTGCCCTTGAAGCTATGGCATGTGGTGTGCCTTGTATTGGAACGAATATTGGTGGGATTCCAGAAGTCATCCAGGATGGAAAAAATGGTTATATTTGCGAAGTCGGTGATATCGATACAATTGCCGAAAAAGCCTTACATCTCTTAACAGATCCAATACTTCACGAAGTATTTTCAGCCAATGCTATTGCAAGTGTAAAGAAAGATTTTATGTCTAGTAAGATTGTCGATGAGTATGAAGAAATTTATTATCGATTATTAACTAGGTCCTTATCTTAAATTATCAGTGTTATTAAAATAACAACTTGTAAATTTTGATATTTAGTTATAATGGTTATCTATTTTAAGAAAAGATGCCCAAAACAATACCGTATTAGGCTTTTTAATAGGAAACAAACAAAAACATGAATACCCAATTTAAAAAAGGGGAAAAGGTGGTTTAATGAAAGACCAATTCCTAAAGGCAGTGCCAATATTGCAAAAAATAGAATCGTACGGCTATGAAGCATATTTTGTTGGTGGATCCATTCGCGATTCTTTATTAAATCGACCAATTGCGGATGTAGATATCGCTACATCCGCTACCCCAGAAGAAATAAAAACAATATTTGATCGAACAGTGGATGTTGGAATAGAACATGGAACTGTATTAGTTCTTCACAACAATGTAGGCTATGAAGTGACTACATTTCGTTCAGAATCTGAATATAAGGATTATAGACATCCTGAAAAGGTTGAATTCATAAGATCATTGCAAATGGATTTGGAGCGTCGAGACTTTACAATGAATGCTATAGCAATGGATCGGCACGGAGAATTAAGGGATCCTTTTGATGGGAAAATCGATATTGAGCGTAGAAATATTTGCACGGTAGGAGAAGCAAAATGTCGCTTCCACGAGGATGCATTAAGAATGATGAGAGCAGTTCGTTTCGTAAGCCAACTTGAGTTTTCAATTGATGAAAACACAGAGCTTGCTCTTTATCAAAATGCAAGTTTGTTAAAATTTATTGCAATAGAACGAATAACAAACGAATTTGTCAAATTATTGAAAGGTACTGCAAAATCGAAAGCATTGTCAATCCTTATACAATCAACTTTAGTGGATTATATGCCAAGAACTTCTGAAACGAAATATTCTTTAACGAAGTGTATCGAATATAATATTGATTGCTTGACAGAAAATCAAATGTGGTTACTGATTTTATACTTTCAATCAGGTGAACCAAGCGATTATCTAAAAGAATGGCGCTTTCCAAATCAAAAAATAAAATATTTAACTAAATGCTTACTTTCATTAAAAAATCGTGTGAAAAAAGAGTGGTCAGTCGTTACACTTTATCCATTACATATAGAGATGGCGACAGATATTGAAACTGTATATCGGATATTAAATAACCAAAATATGAAAGATTTACATAACGAAATGGCTAGCAAATTTGATAAGTTAATTATTAAAAGTCGAGATGAACTAGCTGTTAAGGGCAGTGATTTAATAAAATGGTTTAATCGTCCACCAGGTCCTTGGATAAAAGCGACATTGGATAAAATAGAGGAAGCTGTCCTATTAAAAATAGTAATAAATAATAAAGATGCCATAAAGAGGTGGATATTGAAACGTGCAATCACCAACGAGAACGAAACTGATTGAAGCATTTTCAAATGCTAATGGAGAGTTTTTATCAGGACAAGCGTTAGCAGATATTTTAGGATGTTCACGGACGGCAATTTGGAAGCATATCGAAGAATTACGAAAAGAAGGTTTTGAATTAGAGGCTATTCGCAATAAAGGCTATAGAATAATCGACACTCCGAAAAATATTTCTGAAAATGAACTGCGCTTAGGTCTGAAAACAACTAATTTTGGAAAGACAATACATTATTTAGATACAACAGAATCAACTCAGAAAATTGCCCATCAGCTTGCTCAAGAGGGATGTCCAGACGGTACATTAGTTATTGCAGAGGAACAAACAAATGGACGAGGAAGATTAGCTCGCAATTGGCATTCTCCTAAATATACAGGTATATGGATGAGCATTGTCTTAAGACCTAAACTTCCTCCCAGTAAAGCTCCCCAATTCACTTTAATAGCTGCTGTTGCAGTCGCACAAGCAATAGAAGATATTTGTAATATTAGTCCAGATATAAAATGGCCAAACGACCTTTTGATAAACGGAAAAAAAATTACTGGTATTTTAACTGAATTGCAAGCAGATTCCGATAAAATAAATGCGATTATTATGGGGATTGGGATGAATGTAAATCAGAAGAAAGAGGATTTCCCTAAGGAATTAAATCAAGTAGCAACTTCAATTGCAATTGAGAAAGGAAATGAAATATCTCGATCAGAACTTGTTAAAAAGATACTGGAAAATCTTGAAAAATATTATTTTCTTTATCTGGAAAAAGGGTTTAAGCCACTAAAGCTCCTTTGGGAAGGATATGCTGTATCTCTCGGTAAGGATATTGTGGCAAGGACAATATCCGGAAATATATCGGGAAAAGCACTTGGAATTACAGATGAAGGTGTACTAAAAATTCAGGATAAAGATGGTCAAATTCATGAAATTTATTCTGCGGATATTGAAATTTGTAATAAAAAGAAATAGTCATTTGAAAATAAATTTGCTATACTCTTTAGTGGGTAGTATCCATAGGAACTGCACCTTATTTTTTCTTTTATAAGCAGAATATGTTCTGCCTTGATCCAATTAGGGACGGGGACAGAGGGTCGAAACTAACACAAACACTACAGAGTCCTTCTGCCTTCCAGCGGGACTCTTTTTTGTTCATTATTAAAAATTGCAGGTAGTGTTTCACCTTCTTCCCAAGTGTAATGGTCGGTATAAAATGACTAATTTACGAAAGGGGAATTTCAATGAAACAAACAACTGATTTTTTGAAAATGAAAGAGGCCGGAGATAAAATATCTATGTTAACGGCATATGATTACCCAAGTGCGAAGTTAGCGGAAGAAGCAAACATCGATATGATTTTAGTAGGGGATTCATTAGGAATGGTTGTTCTAGGTTACGATTCGACGATTCCAGTTACAGTTGATGATATGATTCATCATACAAAAGCGGTAAAACGTGGTGCAAAAAACACGTTTATTGTAACAGATATGCCATTTATGAGTTACCATTTAAATCGAGAACATACCCTACAATCCGCTGCACGAATTATTCAAGAAGGCGGGGCACATGCTGTTAAGGTAGAAGGTAGTGGTGACGTTTTAGCGATGATTCGTGCACTTACAAATTCAGGTATTCCTGTTGTGGCCCACTTAGGTCTTACGCCGCAAATGGTTGGTATTTTAGGCGGGTACAAAGTGCAAGGAAAAACAGCGGAAGCGGCAAAACAGTTGCTTTTAGATGCGAAAATGTGTGAGGAAGCTGGTGCATTTGCTGTTGTTCTTGAATGTGTTCCTAAACAAATAGCGGAACAAATAACATCGCAACTTAACATACCGACTATCGGTATTGGTGCAGGTGTTGATACAGATGGGCAAGTTTTAGTTTTTCATGATTTATTATCTTTTGGAGTAAACAGAGTACCTAAATTCGTAAAAAAATTTGGTGATATGAATTCTGTTGCTTTAGATGGGATAGCACAATTTATTCGTGAAGTGAAAAACGGAAACTTTCCTGATGAGAACCATAGTTTCTCGATGAAAAATGAAGAATTAACTTACCTGTATGGGGGCAATAATTCATGAAAGTAATAACAACTAGAAAAGAAATGCAAGAGATTGCTCTAGAACATAAAAAGGCAGGGAACTCCATAGGTTTTGTTCCTACAATGGGCTTTTTACATGAAGGGCATCTGACATTAGTCGAGAAAGCACGAGAAAATAATAAAATCGTGATGATGAGTATTTTTGTTAATCCCCTTCAGTTTGGTCCAAATGAAGATTTCGAAACATATCCCAGGGATATAATTCGTGATGAACAGTTAGCAAAAAACGCGGGGGTTGATTATTTATTTATTCCAACTGTGGAAGAAATGTATCCATCTCCATTATCTATTAATATGTCCGTTCAAGACCGAGTTAATGTTTTATGCGGAAAGAAGCGAGAAGGACATTTTGATGGTGTGGTCACGGTTTTAACTAAATTATTCCACATTACTTTGCCGGATAGAGTCTATTTTGGTCAAAAGGATGCACAGCAAGTCGCAGTGGTAAATAGTCTTATCGATGACTTCTTTTTTCCAATAGAATTAGTTGCAGTAGATACTGTTCGGGAAGCGGATGGACTTGCAAAAAGCTCAAGAAATGTTTATTTAAACGATCAAGAAAGAATAGAGGCTGTTCAGCTTCAGAAAAGTTTACAGGCAGCAAAATTAACGATTCAAAACGGAGAAAAGAATAGTGATCGAGTAATTTCAATAATTGAAAATCATTTACAAACAACAACAAACGGTACTATCGACTATATAGAAATGTACCAATATCCATCTTTAAAACCATTAAATGTTATAAAAGGAAAAATAATTATTGCGATTGCAGTGCAGTTTTCAAAAGCAAGACTTATTGATAATATTGTGATGGAGATAGATTGATTGGAAAAGAACAAGGAGGATACATCATGTTTCGCACAATGATGAATGGTAAGATTCACCGCGCAACCGTAACAGAAGCAAACTTAAATTATGTTGGTAGTATAACTATAGATCAAGATATATTAGATAATGTTGGTATGGTTGAAAATGAAAAGGTACAAATTGTGAATAATAATAATGGTGCCCGTTTCGAAACATATATCATAGCTGGGGAAAGGGGCAGTGGCGTTATATGTCTGAATGGCGCTGCAGCAAGACTGGTTCATGTAGGAGATATCGTTATAATTATTTCCTATGCGATGATTCACGAAGAGCAAATTCCATTACATCGCCCGAAAATAGCTATTATGGATGAAAATAATAGTATTAAAGAAATGATTTCACATGAACCGGAAGCTACTGTAATAGTTTAAGCTTAAGAAAAACCGTATCACAATAGATGCGGTTTTTTATATGGTATTTATGTATTGGATATAAAATTATGCTACACTAATATATAAATAATTTATGCAAAAAAAACACAAATTACGTTTATTATATAAGTAAATTTAGGTTTAGGTGATTTTATGGACCAGAATTTTGTTGTTGTTGATATTGAAACAACAGGAAATTCCCCGAAAAAAGGGGAAAGAATTATTCAAATTTCCGCTGTCAAAATGGATAAAGAAAAAATTATTGATCAATACACAACTTTTGTTAATCCTGATATTCCAATTCCACCGTTCATAGAGGCATTGACAGGAATTAATGAAAGCATGGTTAAAGATGCTCCATCATTCGAAGAGATTGCTCTTTACTTAAGAGGATATTTGGATGGGTGTGTTTTTGTTGCGCATAATGTATTATTTGATCTCCAATTTTTACAAAATGAATTTGAAAGAGTTGGGGTGCTACCATTTGAAGGAAGCACGATTGATACGGTCGAATTGGCAAAAATTATTCTGCCAACATCCGATAGTTATAAACTCTCCGAACTAGCAGATATATTGTCTTTAACACATGAGAGACCACATCGCGCTGATAGTGATGCTATAGTAACGGCTGAATTATTGTTATATTTAATAAATGGGGTAAATCAACTTCCACTTGTAACCTTGGAGAAATTAGCGGACTTTTCCATACATTTAAAAAGCAATATTTCCATTCTATTTGAAAATATTTTAGCAGAGAAACGAACACATGTAGATGATTTACCACATGATTTAGAAGTATTTAGAGGAATAGCTATTAAAAAGAAGCATCTTTCTCCAAAATTAGATCACTACAGGGAAATAATTAAATATCCGGAAACTTTGGAAGAAAAAGAGAGATTAGTTTCAAAAAACATAAAACATTACGAACGCCGAACTGGTCAATTTGAAATGATGGACTCTGTATATGAATCCTTCAAACATAAGAAGTCGGCAGTCATAGAAGCAGGTACAGGGATAGGGAAATCTATTGGTTATTTACTTCCCAGTATTTATTTCGCACATACTGAACGAACGCCTGTTATCATTAGCACTTATACGGTACAGCTACAAGAACAGTTAATGAAAAAAGAAATAAAGGACTTAACCAATATTCTTCCGTTTTCCTTTAAAAGTGTTTTATTGAAGGGAAGAAACCACTATTTAAACTTGTTTAAATTTGAACAATCCTTGCGTGAAACTGACTGGCAGTATGATACACTACTTACCAAAATGCAAATATTAGTTTGGCTTACACAAACGGTATCAGGCGATGTGGATGAATTGAATTTGTCTAGTGGAGGTAACGTCTTTTGGAATAGAATGAAGCATGATGGTTGGCATTTAACAAAAGAAAAAGATCCATGGGCATCGAGAGACTTTTATCTACATGCTAGAAAATTTGCACAAGATGCAGATATCATTGTTACCAATCACTCCATGCTATTAACGGAACTGGTTCAAGATATTAAGTTATTTCCCGAATTTTCCTACCTAGTAATTGATGAGGCACATCATTTAGAACATGCAGCTCGTGGACATTTATCATTAAAGCTGGAATATATACCGAGTAAATTTTTGCTCAGTCGCTTAGGCATTTATGAGAAAAAAAATTTATATTATCGACTAGAAAAATTAGCGGATACTCAAAATATATCTAAGAATGTCCATGCATTTGAACTTGATTTTATGATTCATGAACTTGATTTGGCAATAGACGAATTATTCATGATGCTAGGTCAATTTGTCCAACAACCTATTACCAAAATGAAAAAATTGCAACCTAAAGTAAAACTTCGCTTAACGAATGACAATTTGAAAAATCCTCGTTGGGATGCAATAAAATTATGTGCGGAACAAATTATTTCACTTCTTAAAGATATTCAAAAGGGAATACAAGAAAGATTGGACTCCTTAAATGAAAAAAGTGAACAATTAAAAAATAATGAAAAAGCATTAATAGAAGAGTTTTATGGCTTTATGGTGGATTGGAATCAATTACAGGAAACAATAAAATCCGTCTTCTTACAGCGTTTAGATAATCATGTATATTGGATGGAAGGGGATAAGCGGGCTCTTCCAAATAGTATTATTATTCACGCTCAACCAATTACAATACAGTCACAGCTTAAGGAAAAGCTATTTGGGAAAATGAAAAGCGTTTTTCTCACATCTGCAACATTAACGATTGACCAATCTTTTCACTATTTTAAAGAGGCAATTGGGTTAAATACAATTAACGATGTAGTTGAAAAACAAATTCCTTCTCCATTCGATTATCAAAATTTAACAAAATTAATCATTCCAAACGATATTCCTGAAATACACCATGTCTCCCTGCAGGAATATGCGGAAGCGATAACAAACCATCTGATTGGAATCGCTCAAGCTGCAAATGGTAGGATGCTTGTTCTTTTTACTTCATATGAGCTATTGAGAATGGTACATGATTATATAAAATCTTGCGGGTTATTAGAAGAATTTATTCTTATTGCACAAGGGATAACATCTGGAAGTAGAACAAGACTAACTAAGAACTTTCAACGCTTCGATAAATCCATATTATTTGGAACAAATAGTTTTTGGGAAGGAGTCGATATTCCTGGTGAGGACTTGTCATGTTTAGTTATCGTGCGATTGCCTTTTTCTCCTCCTGATGATCCTATAACAGCGGCAATTAATGAATATTATCAACAAAAAGGGAAAAATTCATTTACTGCACATTCCTTACCAGAAGCGATTATTAGATTTAAACAAGGTTTTGGCCGCCTCATAAGAAGAAGTACGGACAGAGGTGTAGTCATTATATTTGACAGAAGAGTTGAAACAACAAATTATGGTCAAGCCTTTATAAAATCTATTCCTTCTGTCCCAATTGAGCATGGCGATTTACCAAAAATTATTGAAAGTATTGAAAAATGGCTATAGGTAAGAAACTAATTCCATTAATCATACCGTACCTTTATATCAAGAAAAAAACGCTGCAATTAGCAGCGTAGGAAAAGTGTGGACTAGAAGTAATTTTTGAATAATAACATCATCATTTACTGTTGTTTACTGTTATAATGATGAAGTGTAATTAATAATATTTTGGCCAATCTTATATTCAATATGAATAACAAATTCTGTGTGTAGAGGAGGATTAAGATGGAGAGTAAAATTGAGGTGTTATCTTCCGTTAAAATTGACCATCATTCTGATTTATATAAAATTGTGGATGCGTTAAACAGAACCTTAAAAGAAAATGATCTAATGTTTGGTCTAGCATTGGATTCACAAGACGATAAAAAGGCAATTTTTACAATATATCGTACATAAGAGGGTAATTATGAAAAAATGGATCTTAATAATAAGTATAATTGTAATAGTGATCATCGGATTTTTCGTCAATGTTTATTTTCAAGCAGTGAAACCTTTAAACACAGCCAATCAAACGGCAATAAAGGAAGCAAAACAAGAAGCAAATCTCGTTTCTGTAGATAAATTTTATCAATATTATGGGAAACAAGCTTATTCTGTTGTTATAGGAAAGCAAAAGGCAGGATTAAAGGTTGCTGTTTGGATTCCAGAGGATAAAAGAGAAAATATAACGATTATGAAATGGGCAGATGGTATATCAGAACATGATGCACTTAATAAACTTTTAGAGAAAACAACTCCAAATAAAATTCTCGGTATTCATCTAGGGATGAAAGATAAAATTCCTGTATGGGAAATATCATTTTTGGATAAATATAAAAAGCTCAATTATTTTTATATAGACTTTTTAAAAACAAGTAATCATTCAACATTAATTGAAAATATTTAATCAAGAGTGGATTAAAAAGGCGGGGAGAACATTGGAAATATCTTTAGCAAAACGTGTAAGTGCATTAACCCCATCAACAACATTGGCGATTACAGCGAAAGCAAATGAAATGAAAGCAGAAGGAATCGATGTAATCGGACTTGGAGCAGGCGAACCCGATTTTAATACCCCTGTTCATATTATTGAAGCTGCTGTTAAATCAATGAATGAAGGGAAGACAAAATATACCGCAACAGGTGGACTTCCATCGTTAAAAAAAGCGATTATTGATAAATTTAACCGTGATCAAGGAATTAATTATAAACCTTCAGAAATTATTGTGACTAATGGCGCAAAGCATGCATTATATACGCTTTTCCAAGTTATTTTAAACGAGGAAGATGAAGTAATTATTCCTATCCCATATTGGGTTAGCTACCCTGAGCAAGTTAAGCTTGCAGGTGGAAAATCCGTCTTTATTAATGGATCAGAGGAAAATCAATTTAAAATTACTCCTGAACAATTAAAAGAAGCGATTACACCTAAAACCAAAGCGTTTATTATCAACTCTCCTAGCAATCCTACAGGAATGATTTATTCGGAAGAGGAATTGAGACTTTTAGGTGATATTTGCCTAGAACATGGAATCTTAATTGTTTCGGATGAAATATATGAAAAGTTGGTCTATGACAATTACAACCATGTATCAATTGCCCAGATTTCTCCACAATTAAAAGCCCAAACAATCGTTATTAATGGTGTATCAAAATCACATTCCATGACAGGTTGGAGAATTGGATATGCAGCTGGAGATGAAAAAATAATAAAGGCAATGACAGATTTGGCAAGTCATTCAACATCTAACCCTACAACTCCTTCTCAATACGGAACTATTGCTGCTTATAATGGAACACAAGAACCGGTAGAGGAAATGAGAAGGGCATTTGAGGGGAGATTAAATACTATTTTCCCAAAGCTAATAAGTATTCCTGGGCTCTCCTGCATTAAACCACAAGGAGCTTTTTATCTCTTTGTAAATGCTGTGGAAGCTTCTAAAATTACTGGGTATTTATCGGTAGATGCTTTTGCTAAAAGCTTATTAGAAGAGGCTAAGGTTGCTGTGATACCTGGTTCAGGGTTCGGTGCCCCGGATTATATTCGCTTATCATATGCAACATCATTAGAAAATTTTGAAAATGCATTAACAAGAATAACAGCATTCATTAATAGAAAAAAGGCTGAATAATTTCAGCCTTTTTCATGATATTTTTCTTTTATTCCTACGTTTAGTATAATAATGAGGTACATACTTTTATTTTCGTTTGTTTTTTGGAGGGAAAAAATAGTGAAAGTTACAATTATGGAAGTTAATAAATATGTAGGACAAGAAGTAACTATCGGTGCCTGGGTTGCTAATAAAAGATCAAGTGGCAAAATTGCCTTTTTACAACTTCGCGATGGAACAGGTTTTATACAAGGTGTCGTAGTAAAATCTGATGTAGATGAAGAAGTTTTCCAAAAAGCAAAATCTCTAACTCAGGAAACATCCATTTTTGTTACAGCTACAGTACAAAAGGATGAACGATCATCATTTGGATATGAGTTACTAGTTAATAATATCAATGTAATACATGAATCAGTAGATTTTCCAATCACCCCTAAAGAGCATGGTACGGAGTTTTTAATGGACAATCGTCATCTATGGTTGCGTTCAAGACGACAACATGCTGTAATGAAGATTCGTAATGAAATCATTCGATCTACATATGAATTTTTCAATGAGAATGGTTTTACTAAAGTAGATCCACCAATTTTAACTGGAAGTGCACCAGAAGGTACCACGGAATTATTCCATACAAAATATTTTGAGGAAGATGCATATTTATCTCAAAGTGGACAGCTTTATATGGAAGCAGCTGCGATGGCTTTAGGAAAGGTATTTTCATTCGGTCCAACATTCCGTGCAGAAAAGTCAAAAACTAGAAGACATTTAATTGAGTTTTGGATGATTGAACCGGAAATGGCTTTCTATGAACATGAGGATAGTTTAAGAGTACAAGAGCAATATGTTTCCCATATTGTTCAATCAGTACTGAAAAATTGCAAATTAGATTTAGAAAGACTTGGAAGAGATACATCAAAATTACAACAAATTAATGCGCCATTTCCACGTATTTCATATGATGATGCGATTACATTACTACATGAAAAAGGATTTAATGATATTGAGTGGGGCGATGATTTTGGGGCGCCACATGAGACTGCTATTGCAGAAAGCTATGATAAACCAGTATTTATTACAAATTATCCAACTTCCTTGAAACCATTTTATATGCAGCCACATCCAGAACGTCCTGAAGTAGTACTTTGTGCAGACTTAATTGCTCCTGAGGGTTACGGAGAAATTATTGGTGGATCAGAACGTATTCATGATTATGATGTAATGAAACAGCGGATAGAAGAGCATGGGTTGCCATTAGAAGCATATAACTGGTATTTAGATTTAAGTAAATATGGATCTGTTCCACACTCTGGTTTTGGACTTGGACTGGAAAGGACTGTTGCATGGATTTCAGGTGTTGAACACGTCCGTGAAACCATTCCATTCCCAAGACTTCTTAATCGTTTATATCCATAATAAAAAAAGCGTAAGCGGGTCAGCTGTAGCGTAAAAATGTGTATAAATGGCACTTCAAATTTAACCGAGTAAAATTTGAAGAATAATTTTACATGAAGCCCTCATGAAGCCCTTACTCGCAGGGAAGAGATGTAGAAATCCGCTAGCCGATAGGCGATGGATCTGGACAAAATTTGAAATCGGTGCATATGTTGCCGATTTCTTTTTTTTTCAAAAAGCTGTTTTCGCAAAGATTGTTGCTTTCGTATAAGTATATAATCTTTGAAATGGATAGGATTCGCGCTCTTTTCTACATTCCGTTTTTCATTAGTTAGCAGAAAATTACCGTAAAAATCCTACTGCCGATTTTTACTCATATATAAATAGCAACAAAGTTTAAGAAAAGAGCCTTTAATAAAGGAGCATTGTATGAATGACAAATATTTTGATGCATTATTGAATATTAAAACAAGAGAAGTACAAAAAGGCTTTTTGAAGTCAATGCATTATCATCGCTACGAGCCGACTCCGTATCAGGCATTAGAGATTTTATTTCAAAAGTACGAGATAAAAAGCAGTGATCGGATTGTTGATTTTGGCTGTGGGAAAGGTAGGTTGAATTTTTATATTCATCACTTCTTTCAGGCAACGGTAGTTGGGATCGAAATGAATGAGCAGTTCTTCCATGATGCGAGTACAAACCGGGAAAATCACTTAAAAAAGCATCACCATCACGCAGAGCACATTCATTTTCATTGCTGTCTTGCAGAGGAATATGAAATTGATCCACAGGATAATCGTTTTTACTTTTTCAATCCATTTTCCGTGCAAATTTTTATGAAGGTTATCAATCACATTTTGCAGTCTGTTGAAAACGAAAAGCGGGAGACCGAGTTGATATTATATTATCCATCGGATGAATATGTGTATTTTTTAGAAAACCAAACCGCCTTTACGTTGAAGCAGGAGGTTCCATTGCCGGGTATGGTCGAGCACAATCCTAACGAAAGGTTTTTGATATATCAATTAGCATATTAAATGAAAAAGTGTTTTAATATTTTTAAAGACTTAATATTTTGAATAGGAGAGAAAAGAATGAGTGAACAAAACCATTTGTTGGAAGCATTTAAGGAAACTGACTATCAAGTTGCAGGTAACGGGAAAAGAAATGCTCAAGTTCTGAAAGAAGCTTTTGCTGAAGTGGATGGCGCACTTGAAAGTGATATGTATGGAAAAGGGAAAGTAATGGAAGATTTTCAAGCGAAGATGGCGCAGTATCTGGGTAAGGAAACAGCCGTGTTTTTTCCAAGTGGAACAATGGCTCAGCAAATTGCGCTAAGAATATGGTGTGATGAGAAGGGATTGAAGAGAGTAGCTTATCATCCTCTTTGCCACCTAGAAATTCATGAAGAAGATGGATTAAAGGAATTACATCATATTGAACCAGTTTTACTAGCGGATAAAAATAGAGTAATAGAGTTAGATGATGTTGTGAACATGGATGAGAAGATTGCGTGTTTATTGTTGGAGCTACCTCAGCGTGAAATAGGCGGACAATTACCTGACTATGAAACACTTGAAGCGATTTCTCGCTACTGTCGTGAAAAGGGAATAAAGCTTCATTTAGATGGTGCTCGCCTTTTTGAAATTCTGCCATATTATCAAAAGACTGCTGAAGAGGTTTGTGCGCTTTTTGACAGTGTGTATGTTTCTTTCTATAAAGGAATCGGTGGAATTGCTGGCGCTATTCTTGTTGGTGACAAGGAATTTACAGAGAAATCAAAGGTTTGGAAACGACGCCATGGCGGTGATCTCATTAGCCTATATCCATATATTGTGAGCTCTGAATATTATTTTGATCAAAGGATTTCTAAAATGGAGCAATATTATGAAGAAGCAAAGGAGCTTGCTGCGTTTTATAATCATTGCGGTTCTACCCAAACCGAGCCTTTAGTACCGGTTTCAAATATGTTCCATGTTCATTTTGACGTTGCTAAAGAAGACCTAGAGCCTATTTTAATAGAAATATATAAAGAAACAGGTATTGGCTTAACGAGTTATTTGCGAGAAACAAGTGCAACCTCCTGTTCCTATGAAATAAGTATTGGGGATCTATATGAAAAAGTTCCGAAAGATAAATTAAAGAAAGTGTTTGAATTATTAAATGAAAAAATCGTAAGTAATGGAACTCCAATCTGATTAGGAGTTCCTTTTTCTGTGTGAAAAATATATTGTTGGTCGACCTGCTTGAACAAGTGAAATTAGACCTTCAAATTTCAACAAGCCTTTATGATTGACGAATAATAGCGAAAGAAGAGCAGGTCTGCCAACATGTACATACTGGGTTGTGAGCGGACGCTTATGAATGTTTTATATGAATAAATGGATGCCTAACAAAGGGTAGAATGTACAGTGATTGAATTTTCTAATTTTTACATATAAAATAAGCCTAATAAATAATGTTAGCAGGAGTGA
This sequence comes from Heyndrickxia sp. FW510-T9, assembly GCF_058781025.1. Taxonomy (NCBI): domain Bacteria; kingdom Bacillati; phylum Bacillota; class Bacilli; order Caryophanales; family Bacillaceae; genus Heyndrickxia; species Heyndrickxia sp. FW510-T9. Next base: position 20,479 of record NZ_JBYSWK010000021.1, read on the forward strand.
CATTATGTTAGTAATTAATCCAAAAGAAGTAGAAGCGTTATTAACTATGGAAGCGTGCATTCAGGTAATGGAGGCGGTATTAAAGGATTTAGCAGTGGGAGAGGTTGTACAACATTTACGATCCGTCGCACCTATCCAGAAGGAAAATTTAATGGGACTAATGCCAGGATATTTACGAAAAGAAGAGGTAGTCGGTGCTAAGGTGATAACGATTTATCCTGAGAATCATCAACATGGATTACCATCCCATCAAGGAGTTGTTTTACTCAATGATGCTAAGGATGGAAGTCTAAAAGCTGTAATCGATGGAACGAAAATCACCGCGATCCGAACTGCTGCTGCCAGTGCCGTAGCGACAAATGCTTTATCCAAAAAAGATTCCCAGATTCTTAGTCTGTTAGGCTCTGGTGAACAAGCTAGAACCCATTTGGAAGCCATATCATTAGTTCGTCCGATTACACAAGTGAACATTTGGAGCAGAAATATACATAAAGCAAAATTACTTAAAGAGGAGATGGAACAAAAATATCCTTTCTCCATTCAGGTTTTCGAAACGGTTGAAGATGCTGTTCGGGAGGCAGATATTATTTGTACTTTGACAGCCTCTTCGGAACCGATCTTACATAGTGAATGGGTAAAGGAAGGGACCCATATAAATGCAGTAGGCGCATGTAAAGCAGCAGACAGGGAATTAGATTCTGCCCTAGTGAAAAAGTCTTTATTTTATGTAGATAGAGTGGAATCAGCTATCAATGAATCCGGCGATTATCTCATTCCATTAAAAGAAGGGGTAATTAATCAACATCATATAGTAGGGGAAATTGGAGAGGTATTGATAAAAAAAGTGCTTGGACGAAAATCAGATTCGGAGATTACTATTTTTGAATCACTTGGATTGGCTGTTGAGGACTTGGCTGTTGCGAATTTTATTTATCAAGAAGGCATCAAGTTAAAAAAAGGAACTATTATTTCAATGTGAAGTGGGGAGAAGCGAAATGAACCATTATTTAAATCAAACTATTTTTCATTATTATTGTGCAGGAGTATATGAGGGCAAGATTCAATTTACAGAAAAACAAATTATGTATAGCAAGGTGGATTTGCGCAGAAGAACACAAATGCAGGAAAATGTTATTTCGGCAGATGTAAAAGCTAATATCCCTTTCCAAAAAATTCATGAAAATCTTTCTTCGTATTCCAAGCAGGAATGGGTAGGGGAAGAAGTATGTCTAGAAAACGGGGATATTTATCAAAGGCATGTGCAATATCAAGGCGAAGTGGATGGGAAGGAGCTTTCTTCACAGGTTTGGGCTTTTAGAAATGAGACGGCATTAGATGTTGTGACTGTGGACGGCGAAGTGATTGCATTTGTCTGTCCAAACCGAAATGGAATGGAGATTATAGTAAAAGAAGGTTATGAGAAGCTGACACCGCTTGTTGTCTATGATGATCCTCTTCTTTCTAAACCAGAATACGGCATCAATGATTTAGGGACTTTTCTAATTCCGATGAGAGACGGCGTGAAATTAGCTACCGATGTGTTTTTACCAGAGGGATTGGAGAAAGGACAAAAAGTTCCGGCGATTTTAATCAGGTCATGCTATGACCGAAATCGTAAAAAGGAATCGCTTATAAGATGGGCCAATAAAGGGTATGCAGTCGTATCGCAGGATGTGAGGGGACGTGCGGATTCAGAAGGTGAATTAGTTCCTTTTTATCATGAAAGAGAGGACGGGTACGACACCATTGACTGGATTATTTCTCAAGATTGGGCTGATGGCAATGTAGGTATGTGGGGAGCCTCTTATTTGGGTTATGTTGTGGTGGCAGCTGCAACGAGTGGCCATCCAAATTTGAAAGCGGTTGTCGATGAAGTGAATGTAGGGTCGCCGTTTGTGGATACGGTGAGAAGAGGCGGAACGGTTTGCTCTTGGCCATTGCTCAGCTGGACACTCGCGCAATCGGTTGGTAACCGCACAGACTTTGATATTTTTGGAGGTCTTACTGTAAGTGTAGAAGAAGCAGTTGATGCTAGACCAATCAAAGAAATACCTCAGAAAATAATTGGCAGGGAATCAGGGCCATGGACTCTTTGGAGCAAGCATCCAGAGTATGATGAATTCTGGAAGAACTGTACTTTTACAGAACGTGGAAGCCATGTGAAAGCACCTATGTTCGTGATATCTGGTTGGTATGATGGCGATAGTCCAGGGGTATCGGAAACTTGGAGAATGTTGACAGAGCATAATGTTCCGAATCGTAAAATATGGCTTGGCCCTTGGGAACATAATCCGAATCGGGCAAGGGATTTCGGTGGGGTACCTTTTAGCAATGATGCGGTGGTATATGATTATGATGTAAAAATATTAAAATGGTATGATCGTTTCCTTAAAAATATTCCAAATGGGATAGAGGAGGAACCGAGAGCGACATATTATCTTGTTGGTGAAAATAAGTGGAAAACATCCAATGATTGGACACCGAACGAGGCGACTGTGACAAACTTTTATTTATCTAGTAATGGACATGCAAACTCCAGTAATGGGGATGGTGTTCTACAATGTGAACCTAGCGAAGTATTGCCTAATGATACTTTTATTTATAATCCGGATGACCCTTTCCATTTTAGCGGAGAGAGAGAACCGGAGAATCTAAGAAAATATGAAATGAGGAACGATATTCTCGTGTATACGAGTAAAGTATTGAAGGAAGATTTAGCCATTGCTGGTGAGCTTTCTGCGGAAATATATGCGGCAAGTACTGGGTATGATACGGATTGGGCAGTAACTTTGAGTGAAGTTGATGAAAAAGGAAACTCGATATTGTTGTCCAACTATATTGTGAGAGCGAAGTATCGAAACGGCTACGATGCCCCAGAGCTTCTTACTCCGGGAAAAGTGGAAAAGTATTCAATCTTTTTGCAAAATGTTGCTCATACATTCCGCAAAGGGAAGCGGATTCGCTTTTCGATTACATCGTCAAGCAAGTTCGTTGCATTTCCTAATACAAATACCGGCGATAATCCGTATGAAGAAACAGAGCCAATGATTGTCACTCAGAGCGTTTTTCATGATGTGAATTATCCAAGTCATGTGAAACTACCAGTTTTATATGGTGGAATTTGATTTACATTATTAAGTAAAACGGTCATCATTGGATTGGTGGCCGTTTTTGATGATTAAATTGGGGGGGGATATTTCTGATGGCCCCCTAAATGGGTGACACCGAGCAAGGAAAACTAAGAACAATAGTGATAGAATTGTTCCCGAAAACAAGAGGGTGGAAGGAAAATGGGAACGATAGTAGAAGAATTGTATCAAACATTCTAAACCTAGGGTCTTCATAGTTCAGCAAAAATACTAATGCTGAAAAAATCTTTGTCTACTCTATTTATCAAAATAGCAATTCTCATATAACCGACTGTCTTATAAATAAGATATACTCGTTTTATATTGTTGTTTTACGTAATGTTTAAGAAAGTCTCTGATTAATATACACATAAAAATGGGGAGGGATTTTGTTGGGACAAGCAGGAATGAAATGGGGAATGATTGCTACATGGGCCATGGCATACGATGGTGTCCAAAAAGCTTCCGTTGAATTGAAAAATAACATAAGCGCAGCAGATGCACTGGAATTAGCAATTAAAGAGGTTGAGAATCATCCATACTATAAATCTGTTGGTTATGGCGGACTGCCAAATGAACAAGGAATTGTACAATTGGATGCAGCTTTTATGGATGGGGATAATTTTAATATAGGTGCGGTTGCTGGAATTCAAGATGTAAAGAATCCAATCTCTGTTGCCCGAAAATTAAGTGGTCATCAATTTAATCGTTTTCTTGTTGGAGATGGTGCCACCACATATGCACACCAGAATGGATTTGAAAAGGTAAATATGCTGACGGAAAATGCTAAATCTATCTGGGAAAAGCGATTAGCAGATATGAAAAATAACAAGTTGAGCCCTTATGATGGCCATGACACGGTAGGGGTTGTTTGTTTAGATTCTAATAAATCGATGGTAGCTGGCACATCATCATCAGGATTATTTATGAAAATGCCTGGTCGTGTTGGAGATTCCCCACTTTCAGGTTCGGGATTTTACGTGGATAGTGAAATTGGTGGAGCAACTGCAACTGGTTTAGGGGAGGACTTGATGAAAGGCTGCCTCAGCTATGAAATTGTTCGCTTAATGGGAGAGGGATTTACACCACAAGCAGCAGCGGATAAAGCGGTATATGGATTTCATGACAAATTGATTAAACGAAAAGGGAAAGCTGGTGCCATGTCGCTTATTTGTATGAATACGAACGGGGAGTGGGGTGTTGCAACTAATGTTGAATTTCCGTTTGTAGTCGCAACTGAATCAGAAGAACCGAAAATTTTTGTAGCAAAGAAAGGGGATGGGCACACTACTATTATTGAAGAAGCCTCGCAAAAATGGTTGGATACTCATGAGGAGTAATAAGAAAAGAGCGGGGCGCCGTGCCCATCGGCGTACGAATGAGTGGCATTTGAAGTGTAATTTCACCGAGTGAAATTGGCACATGAATTTCACTGGATGCCCGCTTATCATAGGGAAGAGACAGAGAAATCCGCTAGCCTACGGCTGCTTGCGCTAGACATAGATAAACCAGTTAAATAATTGATATGATAAAAAACTTATACTTTCATATAAATAAGTCAGGTGATACATATGTTAAAGGAAGTTTGTGTTGAAAACTTTACCGTCATTCCTGAGGCTATTGAACGTGGTGCGGATCGCATCGAACTATGTGATAACCTTTCTGTTGGAGGGACGACTGTAAGTCACGGGGTAGCTGCTAAAGCAATCCAGTATTGTAATAATAAAAATGTAAACATTATGGCTATTGTTAGACCAAGGGGTGGAAACTTTATTTATAATGATGAAGAAGTGGAAATCATGTGCTACGATATCCTCCATCTCAAGAAATTAGGAGTGGATGGAGTTGTCATTGGCTGTCTAAATAAGCAAGGTTGGATAGATGAAAAAGCTATGTACCGTTTGCTAGCAGCTGCTGAGGGGTTAGATATTACTTTTCACATGGCATTTGATCATATTAAATATGAGCTTAGGATAGATGCGATTGATTGGCTAATTGATCAAAAAGTAAGCCGGATATTGACTCATGGAGGAACATCGGAAACATCCATTGAGGAAAATCTTACTGAACTTCAAAAATATATTACGTATGCATCAGACCGAATCATCATTATGCCTGGCGGGGGTATAACGGATAAAAATCTAGAGTTTGTTGCCGTGAATTTAAAAGTAAGAGAAATACATGGAACAAGGATTTTGGGAGTTTTTTAACTACAAGGCTTTGTTAAAATAATATTGTTGTCTCTCATACAGCCTTATGTGTACACGTTCACTAAAGTTAATCAAGCCGTTCACGCGTACACATAAGGCTGAAAATCATCAATAATCATTAACAAAGCCAACTACAAAAAAAATAACACCAAGGTGTTAAAAATGAAAAAGCATAGTTAATAAATTTCTTTTTTTAATTTTTGCTACTTCTTCTATTTTATTGGATCTGACTCGACTGGCATGTTCTGATTCCGTACTGATATCTGTTAGTTTGTTTTCTAAAAATTCAACTCGTGAATGAAGTCGCTTAACCTCATTTTCCAGATCCTCTATTTCTTTTCGATGAGTTAATAATTGGTAAGAAACTACCTTGTCTGCCTTTTCATTTAGCTTTTTTTCCAAATCTTTCACTCTTTGCAGAAGTGTTTCGGTAGCTGGAGCCTTTGACCTGATTACCGTTTTACCTTTGCGGACTATATTAGTGGGGACCACGATATCATGAAGAAATGTACCATTTTGAATTTGTTTTTGAATTTGCTTTAGAACAATAATATCCTCCTCCTGAAAATCAAAATGCCCAAGTTCATTACGATTCGTCTCAAGATCCAATTCTTTAATCCAGCGTTTTAAAGTGCTTGGTGAAATCCCAAGTAAATTTGCTACAGCTTGCGTATTCAAGAATATGCCCCCTTTTCATTTTGCTAATAGATGCTACAGGGCGGCTGTATTATGGAGGAAATACGGAGCTCTGTAATTATCTATTTACACAAAGTATTCTCCCTAAAAATTTAGATTCCTTTCCATGTGACAAAACAAGTACTGCTTCGGCAAAGAAAGTGTGGTTCCTATTTTATTTTTAGGGAGATGTCGAAAAGTGTGTGGTGCCTGACACCATTTTTATTTCTTTTGATCTTTCTTAGTGATCTCGCTGCGAATATTTACCTCTTTAGAGAACTCAGTGTTTTGTTTGTTATTTGGATATTTGCTTTTGCGTTCGCGGTTGTCGTTTTTGTTTGTCATGATTGTGGATCCTCCTTTCTAATCTATATTTTGTGTAGACAGGTAGTTTTTATAAGGAAAAATTTTGGACGCATGATACAAAAAAGGCACCAAGCATTTCAATGAGACGAAATGCTTGGTGCTTATTTTTCTTGAAAAATAGCAGAATGTCTATTCTTAAAAGAATGATTTGTCCGAACGATGTACTGCTGCCATTTACTGACTAGTATGATAGCTGGTAAGGCAATTTGCGGTGATGACAACGGAAAGTCCAAAATGCCTGTCAAGCCAAGGATCGGTAATGAGAATAAAAACCAATCAAATATGCTTTTACTGCGATTATATTTAAGCAATTTTAAGAAATGATACATAAAGAAGGCGGTAATACCAACAAACATTACTCCGGATAATATCCCGAAGTCTGTAAAAATGGCTAAAAAGATATTATGTGCATGTGCAGCATGATGTCCGGTTTGGTTAAGATATTCTTCCGGAAATCCAAGTGGCGTTAGGCCAAAGTTTGGATATTCTTTAATTAATGAAATACTATTTTTCCAAATAAAAATTCGAGTAGCTAAATTTTTGAAAATATCATAGTTTCTTGGAATAAAGTGGTATAGCCAAAACCCATTCACTACAATAAATCCAACCATGGAAAGGGTCCATTTCCAACTTATTCTGAATAAGAAAATTCCAAACAAGAATACCATTACCCCAAATCCTGACCGCGATCCTGTCGCAACAATACCAGCGATAAGGAAGACTAGAAAGGTGCAGTAAATAAGGATTCGTTTGTAGACTTTTGCTTTCAAGGCTTTTAAAAGTTCCGCTAGTAAAAATCCCATTGCAAAAACTAATAAAAAAGCTGAGTAATTTGGGTTATAGGCAGATCCATATAAACGATTATGACTTAGAAATCCTAATAATTGACTTCCTGTTAAATAGCCAAAAAGTTTATTGGTCCATCCTGTTCGAAATAGCATTAAACTAATTATGCCAAACAAAAATTGGTAAACTCCACCAAAAATAATAACCCAACTGAAGTATTTCAACTGAGTCACTTTATTCTGGTTCATACTATACAAATATACGCCGTAAAAACCTACAATACTTAATGAAACGGTCAGATAGCTCCATTGTTGTTGCTGTAATGCCGCTCCAATTGTCGATAAAAATGTTATAAAAAAGAAGATAGTGATAATATCAAAAGGAATTCCTCTAGATCCTTTTAGTACTCGAAGAATTTCTCTTCCTCCGAGTGTAAGCATATATAAAATACCTATTGGTGGAAAGACAATTATTAATGCTAATGCAGTAGCCAATGGTTGTTTTCGAAAGTAATGGAATAGATTATTCCTTATTTTCTTCATAAAAGTCTCCTTTCCTTTGAAGTAGTAACTATAAACGTTTTTACTTAATTTTTGCTTAAGGAATTATTAAAAATGGATGAGAAATGGAAATTGACAATATAAATAAGTTTGAAAATAAAAATATTTTCACAATTGTTTTTAAATTGAATATCATGGAAAAAATGATGATTTTTTGGTGTGTTTTGTAATAATATTAAAAAGTTGCATTAGGGAAAAAGTTGTTTACAAGGTAAATTAATCGTGATATTATCATTATATAAAAATGAACGAATCTAATTTTTTTACATTAATTTTTGCCCTAAGGAAAATTACTTTCTTTTGTGCAATTAAAAAGGAGGACCTTTTATGAATATGCATGTTGAACGGCCAAGTGAAGAACGTGGTTGGTTGAAAAAAAGTTCAAATGTAAGTCTAGAAGAAGTAAATAACTCGGTTAAAATTCCAACAAAAGCAAGTACTTGGCGGAAATTTCTTGCTTTCGTTGGACCGGGATCATTGGTTGCTGTTGGTTATGTTGACCCAGGCAACTGGGCTACTTCTATAGCTGGTGGAGCACGTTTTGGTTATACATTGCTGTCAGTTATTTTAATATCCAATTTAATCGCTGTTTTACTTCAAGCATTATCAGCAAAGCTTGGGGTTGTAACAGGTAGAGATCTGGCACAAGCAACAAGGGATGCAACAGGGAAGAAAACAGCTTTTTGCCTTTGGATTTTATCCGAACTTGCTATTATCGCAACGGATTTGGCAGAGGTTATTGGTTCAGCCATTGCATTGAATTTACTGTTTGGAATTCCGTTATTAATCGGTATTTTGATTACCACTCTGGATGTTTTGCTTCTATTATTACTACAGCAAAAAGGATTTAGGATTATTGAATCCATTGTAATTGTATTAATGACAACTATATTTGTTGTTTTTGCCTTTGAAGTGATTGTTTCAAAACCGGAAATATCTGCTCTGTTAGGTGGTTATGTTCCAAAGCCAGAGATTGTAACAAATCCAGAAATGTTGTTTATTTCATTAGGAATTTTAGGGGCAACAGTGATGCCTCACAATCTGTATTTGCACTCTTCCATCGTCCAAACACGCCAGTATAAGCGTAATAGGGAAGGGAAGAAAGAGGCAGTTAAGTTTTCATTGTGGGATTCAGCTCTTTCGTTAACCGTTGCGTTCCTAATTAACTCTGCTATCTTAATTCTTGGGGCAGCTGCATTTCATGGAACTGGCTTGAATGTATCCGAAATTGAAGGAGCTTATAAAATGTTGAGCCCAACAGTAGGAGTGGGGATTGCAAGTACATTATTTGCGGTTGCATTACTTGCTTCCGGGCAAAACTCGACCATTACAGGTACATTAGCAGGACAAATCGTGATGGAAGGGTTTATGAATTTAAGAATTGCACCTTGGCTACGTCGTCTTATTACCCGATTACTTGCTGTTGTTCCGGCTTTTATAGTTACATGGATAGCTGGTTCAAGAGGAACAGGTGAACTATTATTATGGAGTCAGGTTATTCTAAGCTTGCAACTTCCATTTGCGGTCGTTCCATTAGTAGTGTTTACTAGTGATAAAAAGAAAATGGGAGAGTTCGCAAACCGCATGTGGCTGAAATCTTTAGCCTGGATATGTACAGCTGTTATTATCGTATTGAACATTTTCTTAGTCGCTTATATTTTCATCACAGGTCATGATTTAGGTTAATGAACAAATGCGGAAGCGCCTTGCTCATCGGCGTACGGATTTCGTAGTCTTCGACTGAGATAAAGGAAACACGGCGAGGGACGAGTCGATGTTGACTTATCGTAGGGAGGAGACGTAGAAATCCGCTAGCCGATAGGCGCTGAAGCTAGACGAAGACAACTTGTACAAAGGGTTATCCACAGTGTGAAACTTTATAATTTCCTAAAGCAGAACAAAAGTGGCATGCACCGTCCGAAAATCGGAACGGTGCATGCCTTTTTTATGTTGCCTGACACCATGTGAATGGCTTCACAGGTTTTGAGAAACAATAGATTTGTCAACGTGGCTGCGACAAAGTTAGCTTTCTTCTTTATTGAATGCGGTATCATTGTCCTTTACCATAATATTATACTATCTTTTATGAAGGGGAGAGAGCAAATGGCTCAGTCTAATATTAAAGTTGCAGTTCAGAAGTTTGGTAACTTCTTGAGCTCAATGGTAATGCCGAATATTTCCGCTTTCATTGCTTGGGGCTTGATTACAGCACTCTTTATTCCTACTGGTTTCGCTCCAAATGAAAGCCTTGCCAAAATGGTTGGCCCAATGATTACGTACTTATTGCCGCTACTCATTGGATATACCGGTGGTAAGTTGGTACATGATCAACGTGGAGCCGTTGTTGGTGCAATTGCGACAATGGGGGTTATCGTAGGTTCAGATATCCCGATGTTTTTAGGCGCTATGATTATGGGGCCTATTGGTGGTTATGTCATTAAGAAATTTGATCAACTAATCGAAGGAAAAGTTAGAACCGGTTTCGAAATGCTAGTGAACAATTTCTCTGCAGGTATATTGGGAGGAGCGCTTGCTATTGCGGCATTTCTTGGAATTGGACCTGTCGTAGATGTTATTGCAAAAGGGCTCGAACATGGTGTAGATTGGTTAGTTGCTACTGGGTTACTTCCATTAACTAGCATTATCATCGAACCTGCCAAAATCTTATTCTTAAACAATGCAATTAACCATGGTGTATTGTCGCCAATTGGTGTTGAGCAAGCAAAAACAGCAGGTAAATCCATTCTATTTTTGCTTGAAGCAAATCCTGGACCAGGTATCGGTCTATTGTTAGCTTATTGTATTTTTGGAAAAGGAACAGCAAAAAGATCGGCATCAGGTGCTGCCATTATCCAATTCTTTGGCGGTATTCATGAAATTTACTTCCCGTATGTATTAATGCGTCCAATGTTATTCATCGCTGTTATCCTTGGCGGTATGAGTGGTGTATTCACATTAGTGCTTTTAGGCGGTGGATTAATTGCACCAGCTTCACCTGGTAGTATCATTGCTGTTTTAGCGGTTACACCGCATCATGCAGGTACGTATATTGCCAATATTGCCGGTGTATTAGTTGCTGCTATTGTATCCTTTGTTGTTTCATCCTTAATTTTAAAAACAAGTAAACAAAAAGATGAAGACATTGAAGAAGCGGCAAGAAAAATGCAAGAAATGAAAGGCAAAAAAAGCTCAGTAGCTGGTGTCTTTGCAGCAAACCAAGGAACACTACCTGAACATGTAAGTAAAATTGTATTTGCGTGTGATGCAGGAATGGGATCCAGCGCCATGGGGGCATCCCTTCTGCGTAAAAAAGTAAAGGAAGCAGGATTAAATATAAATGTAACGAATACAGCTATTAGCAACTTGCCTCCTGATGCACAAATTGTTGTGACACAAGAGGAGTTGACGCCAAGAGCACAGAACAAGCTTCCAAATGCGTATCATATATCTGTTGATAATTTCTTATCAAGTCCAGAATACGACAAATTAATCGATCAGCTAAAAAATGGCGATACAAATGAGCTAAAGGAAATTGTGGAAGAAGCGGAAAATAATGCTCCAAGACCAGAGGATATTCCCAATGGAAATGACGGACTGTTATTAGAAAAAAACATTTTCCTAAATAAACAATTTGCAAATAAAGAAGAAGCTATTCGCTTTGCAGGTAGAGCTTTAGTAGATTCTGGTTATGCAAAAGAGAGCTATATCGATGCGATGATCGCACGCGATGAAATGACTTCTACTTATATGGGGAATGATGTCGCAATTCCACATGGTACGGAAGAAGCGAAAAAAGATGTGCTACAATCTGGCTTCACCGTATTGCAAGTGCCAAATGGCGTTGATTTTGACGGCAATAAGGTGCGTTTAATCTTCGGTATTGCTGGTAAGGATGGCACCCATCTTGAAATCTTATCTGGAATTGCAGTGACATGCTCTGATATGGAAAACATTGAAAAGATGGTTAATGCAAAATCAGCAAAAGAAATTATGGATATAATCAATAATAAATAAGAAAAGCGCAAGCGCCTTGCTCATCCATGAGCCGATAGGCGCTGGAGCTAGACAAATATAGAAAAGCGACAGGATCCCTGCGCTTTTCTATTTGTAGTGTAAAATGTGGTGTCAGGAACCACGGTGCCTGACACCACAAAAAATATTTCCTGAAATGAGGGTGTTGTATGTTTATTACCTCAAGGGAAAAAGCAATCATCGAATTGATTATTAAAACATCCGGGAGGCATACGGCTTTTTCTATTGCTACTTTTTTAAATGTAAGTGTCCGAACGATTCAACGGGATTTAAAAGCAATCGAAAAAATTTTAGATCAATTTCACCTTCAATTAGAGCGAAATTCAAATGAAGGTTTAGTGATAGAAGGGAAAAATGAACAAATTTTTCGCCTTGTTCAGCATCTAACCGGGAGTCATCCAGTGGACCAAACGCCACAGGAAAGGAAACTACTGCTACTTTTAACTTTATTGAAAGATGTAGAATCCTTCAAAATACAAGCTTTAGCGACTGAATTAGGTGTTAGTATTACTACCTTAACTACTTATCTCGATGAATTAACGGAATGGCTAAAAAATTTCAACCTTGAACTTACCCGTAAACGCGGAGTAGGGGTAGAATTTCATGGAACAGAGGAAGATAAGCGTAAAGCATTAGCAAGCTATTTCTTGCTTTATTTTAACGAGGATTTGATTGAAAGCTTATTTTTGCTGGAAAAGGGAAAAGGATTCAAAGAGAAGATTCTGCATTTTTTTAATCCAGATTATTTGTTGGATATTGATGTGCTTGTAAACGATACACTGACTAACAGGCATGCTCGGCTGGCGGACAGTGATTATATCGGACTGATTATTCAAATATGTATTACCGTGCAAAGGATAAAAGATGGATTCCTAATGGAAAAGGAAAGCAGTTTTTTCAATGAACAATCAGAAGAATATGTTTTGATGAAGAAAATATGCAGTAAGTTGGAAACATCCTTTTCCATTCAGTTTACCTATGCTGATAAACGCTTTTTAGCCTCCATATTAAAGGGATCCAAGTTTCAGGAAGTGGAAACTGTTCCGTATGATAGTGTTGTATTGGGACAAATGATTAAAAATATGATCCAATATGTTTCGTCGCAGCTCCATGTTGATTTAACAAGGGATTTTTCCTTATTTCAGGGACTTGTTTCCCATTTAGAGCCATCACTTTTTCGAATAAAGCAGAATATGGGACTATTCAATCCATTAACCGAAGAGATAAAACGAAAATATCCAGTTCTTTTTCTAGCTGTTAAAAATAGTGTTGAAAAGGAATTTAAAGATATTGAGCATTTTCCAGAGGATGAAATTGCCTTTATTGTTCTTCATTTCGGGTCCGCACTCGTCCTGCGAGAAGAGGAAATGATGATTAAAGCTGTAGTGGTTTGTCCAACCGGTATAGGAACCTCGAAAATGTTGGCGAGCCGGATCAAAAAAGAGATATTGGAAATTGATTCGGTAGAAATTAAATCAATGAAAGAAATTCAAAGTCAGGAAATCTTACTGTCATTTGATGTCATTATTTCTACCGTCCGATTACCATTTATCCGAACGGAATACGTTTTGGTCAATCCACTTCTAAGTGTAGATGATATAACAACAATCAGAAGCTTTTTGCAAAAAAATATCGGGAACTTAACCAAGAATAAAAAATATACAGGAAAAGCGGTTCCTCGTGTATCAAGAAAAGCAAATCCAACATTAACGGACTTATTGCAAGAATTAAAGGATATTGAATTAAGCATCGAATCTATTATGCAGCATTTTCGCGTTTTTCGTAACCTCAGAAAGAATGGATACAAAGAGATTATGCAAGAAATGCTAAGAATTGCAGAAACGGAAAATCTAATCGAAAATGCAGAAAATGTAATGGAAACATTATTGGACAGAGAAGAAAAAGGCGGTCTTGGTATTCCTGACACTGGCATGGGCCTTTTCCATTGCCGGAGCGAGTATGTTCGTCGACTTATTTTTCAAATTTCCCACTTAGACAAGCCTTTTATCGTAAATGGGATGGACGGGAATGAGATGCCAATGAAAAGTCTGTTGTTAATGCTGGCGCCTGAAGATATAAGCTCGAGAGAACAAGAAATGATCAGTTTACTAAGCACGAGTTTAATCGAAACAAAAGAATCTATCATTATTTTTTCATCAGGAAATGAAGATGCTATTCGCACAAAGCTGGAATCCATCTTTTTAGAGTATCTTCAAACAAATTTATTAAAGGAATGATTGGAATGAAACAAGTAGTTCATTTTGGTGCAGGGAACATAGGAAGAGGATTTATCGGTGCTCTTTTTTCGCAATCCGGTTATCATGTAACCTTTGTGGATATTGCTGATCAAGTGATCGACGGGCTGAATGAAAAAGGTCAATATCAGGTAAAATTAGCGACTGACGAGCAGGAATCAGTGACCATTTCAAATGTTTCTGGTTTGAATAATATAAAGCAAGAAAACGAAGTAGTAGAAGCCATAAAAGGCGCAACTTATTTAACCACTGCAATAGGTCCAACTATCTTGCCGCGCATTGCTCCTTTAATTGCAAAGGGCCTAACGGAAAGAGTAAAATCAAACGATGAAAAATTATATGTGATTGCCTGTGAAAATCAAATTTCTGCAACGGATTTGTTAAAAGGTTATGTGTTTGAAAACCTTGATGAAGACACAAAAGCGGAATTAGAAGGTAAAGTGTACTTTTTCAATTCTGCCGTTGACCGTATTGTTCCGATTCAAAATAATCAGGGTTCCTTGGATGTACTGGTGGAGCCTTATTATGAATGGGTTGTGGAAACAAAGGAAGATATACCACCAGTTGAGGGCATGAAAATAGTTGTGGATCTTGCCCCATTTATTGAACGGAAACTATTTACGGTAAATACTGGTCATGCGGTAATTGCCTATCTTGGATATTTAGAAAATAAATCTACCATCGATCAAACACTGGCAGATGAAGCGATTGAGAAACAAGTGAAAGCGACCCTAGGTGAAACAGGTGCTTATTTAATCATGCAATACGGCATAAATCCGGAAGAACACCAGCAATATATGGATAAAATCATTCATCGCTTTAAAAATGTTTATTTGAATGATGGAGTTACAAGAGTAGGTCGTTCACCAATTCGCAAGCTTGGCCCAAATGATCGTCTTGTTCGTCCTGCAACAGAGGCAGCAAAAGCTAGCCTTTCCTACACAAATCTTGCAAAAGCGATTGCAGCAGCACTGCTCTTTGATAATAAGGAAGATGAAGAGGCGGTAAAACTGCAAGAAATGATTCAAAAACATGGGGTTAAGCATGCGTTGAATGAAGTGAGCGGGTTGGCTGAAAATAGTGAGATTACTTTAGAGGTTTTGCGTCATTATGAGAATTTGAAGAAGTAATCTATCTAATGAACACATTGAGATTTTTTTGTCATGTAAAATCTCAATGTGTTTTTTTTATGGATAATAAATCCTGTCAGTGTAACGGTATTAATTCTTAAAATTAGCTAATAATACCATTAAAGTAAAAATAGTAAGGATGCGTTTTTTGTGACTTCAAAAAAAAATGCTCGACGTCCCATTGCTAACCTTAGTATTTGGGGAACTACATATATACATCAGAGAAATCCTTATATTGTTGCTTTATGGTCTGTTACCTTTCCGGGCTATGGACATCTATTGTTACATAAATATTTGCGGGGATTTGCATTAATTATTTGGGAAGTATATATCAACCAAGTCTCCCATTTGAATCTTGCCATGGTTTATTCGTTTTTAGGAAAAATTGATCAGGCAAAAGAAACGCTAAATATTAATTATGTTTATATGTATATCCCACTTTACTTATTTGCCATTTGGGATAGCTATCGAACAACGGTAGAACTCAATAACTTGCATACATTATCGGAAAAAGAAAACCCTTCTGTTAGAACAATGTCTGTACAGCCATTTGAAATAAATTACTTAAGCAAAAGAAGTCCAATAGTAGCTATTTTCTGGTCTATGACTATACCTAGTGTCGGACAATTATATCTTCATCAAATTTTATCTGCGGGCTTCACACTTGTTACCATTGTCGTATTTAATTATTATTCTCATTTAATCGAAGGACTTCACTATTTATTATTGGGGAATATTCCAAAATCAACGAAAGCTTTGGATATACAATGGTTACTATATGTCCCCTCGTTATATTTCTTTACCATTTATGAAACATATATGAATACAGTAGAAAATAATAAATTATATGAAGCAGAACAAAGAAACTATTTAAAGAAGCATTATCAACCTAGCAGCTTTAAGATTAAGAAAGGAGTTAAGGTGAAGTAAATGCAGATTTTTGCAACGTTTGATCATTCTGTTCATGTAGAATTAACTATTGCAAAATTAGAAGAAGCCGGATTCCGTAATATTTTCGCTGTACCACTAGATAATCCACCGATGAAACCAAAATTGTTCGATTCGCTTCATCGCTCGGATGGAGAATCTCTAATAAATACAGGAATTTTTCTTGCTGTTATATTATCCGTAATAATGGCAAGTAGGGGGTTCGAATTAAAATGGGGTCCTATCTATTGGGGACTTATTGGTGCAGGTACAGGTCTTATCGTTGGTTTTTTGATAGATTGGCTGCAAATCAAAAGAAAACACAAAAAGCAGATGTTAAAAAAAGGGAAAATATCTGAATTAATACTGATTATTGAATGTCAGGATGAAGATGGAAAGCAAGTAGAGAAAATACTTTGGGATAACTTAGCCTTTGGTGTAGCAAAGATAAAAACTTTAGGTTGATCTTTTTACATTTTATTTGTTTTTAGAAGTTGCACGGGCAAAAAGTCCCGATTCGTGCAGTTCCTTGCAGATTTCGTGCAGTTCAACCTTACTTTTGTGCAGTTGATTGCTGCTTACATGCGGTTCTACTATCATATCGTGCAGTTCATACTTATCCCAAGTGGCCAACCTATTTTCTTAAGATATACCATTTTTAAATCTCTTAAAAAACTTATTATATGTGTATCACCACTTCGGAAGATACAACCACAGATCATTTTTGGAAATCACCAATTCACTTTATGTAAAATAACCAATAGACATAATTATCTACTGGATTTTTGTTATATTGTCTCAAATGAACAACCACTATTAATCAAGTTCTTGCTGACGTGAGAGCATTGAGAAGTATCGTGTTACGAAATCATAAAATAATTTCTCAGAAGGAGATAGCCCCCTGGATTTAGGACTAATCATCCCAACTGTTCTGCGGACCTTAGTTTGACGGATTTGTTTTACTAATGTCCCACTCGGCACATTTTCCATAAGTGTAATTTCAGGTAGCAGCGTAACACCCATCCCTGAAGAAACTAAGCATTTAATTGCATCCAAATCTTCTCCTTCAAAAGGAATCTTTGGATGAAAGCCAGATTGAAGACAAGCCTCCTCTACAATCTTGCGAAGAATAAACCCTTTTGGAAACAGAACAAATGATTCGTTTGCAAGCTGATGAAGGGAAAGAGTATTTTCACTTGCTAGTGGAAGCTCTTTATGGACCAGGGCGACAAATTGTTCCACAAATAGAATATCTGTACGAATGTCAGGATCTCGTGTTGGCACAGGACCAATGAAGGCAAGGTCAATTTCTCTTCTTTTTATCCCTTCTATTAGAAAATCATATGATCCTTGCCGTAAATGAAAAGTTATATCTGGATGTTCTTTTTTAAAAGCTGTAATGATCTGTGGCAATGTATTACTAGCTAAACTGGACGGGAAACCGATTCGGATCATACCTCGTTCAGGATCTAAATATTCGTTGATCAATTCTTTGGCGTCATTGATAGCATTTACTGCAACGGCTGCCTTTTCGAAAAAAAATTTTCCAATATAGTTTAATTTAATATTTCTACCTTTTCTTTCAAAAAGCTGTACCCCTACCTCTTCCTCTGAATTTCTAATTTGTCGACTTATTGCTGATTGGGAAATATGAAGGTTGTCAGCTGCAAGAGACATATGCTCTTGTTTAGCAACTTCTATAAAATACAACAATTGTCTTAATTCCATATGTTTCCTACTATCTCATTTTGATATAAATAATATATTAAATATATATTGTTAATATGAATATTTAAAAATATTATATTAATATATAAAAAAGTCCTCTCATTCATACTCAATTATAGTAATAAAGGAGAGTCACAGCATGAAAAAAATCAGCTTAGGTTGGCAAATTCTCATTGGACTTGCTCTTGGTATTATTATTGGGGCTTGTTTTTTTGAAAATCCAGTTTTGCCAACTATCTTAAAGCCAATTGGCGATATATTTCTTCGACTCATTAAAATGATAGTCGTTCCTATAGTTGTATCTAGTTTAATTATCGGCGTATCTGGTGTAGGAGACATGAAGTCTCTTGGGAAAATTGGCGGTAAAACCCTTCTATATTTTGAAATCATTACGACGATTGCCATCGTAGTTGGTTTACTTTCCGCAAACATCTTTCATCCAGGTACAGGAATCGATAAATCAACCCTAGCCAAATCCGATATTTCAAGTTATGTGAGTACAACGGAAGCGGCAAAGAGCCATTCATTTGTGGATACTATTGTGAACATTGTTCCTACCAATCCGGTTCAAGCATTAGTAAATGGTGATATGCTAGCAATCATTTTCTTCTCTGTTCTTTTTGGATTGGGAGTTGCGGCAGTAGGAGAAAGAGGAATCCCAGTTACGAACTTCTTTAAGGGTGTAGCAGATGCTATGTTCCACGTTACAAACCAAGTAATGAAAGTTGCACCGCTTGGTGTATTTGCTCTAATTGGTGTGACTGTATCAACATTTGGAATCACTTCTTTATTCCCTTTAATTAAATTAGTTACGGTTGTTTATGGAGCTATGATCTTTTTTATTTTAGTTATTTTAGGTTTAATAGCAAGAATGGTAAAAGTTAATATTTTCAGGTTACTCCGTTATTTAAAAGATGAATTAATTTTGGGCTATTCTACATCGAGTTCTGAGACGGTTCTTCCGAGAATTATGGAAAAAATGGAGAAGCTAGGATGTCCAAAAGCGATTACATCTTTTGTAATACCTGCAGGATATTCCTTTAACTTAGATGGTTCTACCCTTTATCAATCGATAGCGGCTATTTTCATCGCTCAACTTTATGGAATTCATATGAGTATTGGGCACCAAATTACGCTAGTGTTAGTCTTAATGATTACTTCGAAAGGGATTGCTGGTGTACCGGGAGTTTCATTCGTTGTCCTGCTTGCAACATTAGGAAGTGTTGGTCTCCCAGTTGAAGGCCTAGCTTTAATTGCAGGAATTGATCGAATTCTCGATATGGCTCGTACTGCAGTTAACATTGTGGGGAACTCATTAGCTGCTATTGTTGTTTCGAAATGGGAAGGGCATAAAGTGAAAGACCGAATAGAAAATCAGATCGTATAAAATGTATAGCAAGAATTGGCGAAAATACAATAAATTAGGATGGAACACTTGGATTATTCCAGGTGTTTTTCTGTTTCTTCATATACCAGCTATCCTTTTTCAAAAAAACGAAATTTCCATTATTAATGCAGAAGTGACTCGTCTTATTTTTGGGAAATAAAGGTTAATTAATAGGGATATTTGTTCATCGGAAAGTAGATAATATTAGTAAATTATGTAAGGGAACTTAATTTAATCTGTGAGGTAGAACAATTGAATAAGATTTTTTACAATGAAGTACGCCGCCCGAAAGCAAATATTTCCCCATTTTTAATAAATTACATCGAAGAACGGAATCCTTGGACAACTGTGTGTTGGTCCGCTGCCCTGCCTGGTGCTGGGCATATGGTTTTATGTAAATATTTTTCGGCTGTCATGTTGCTGTTTTGGGAATTTTTTATTAATGTCAAGGCACATATTAATGAAGCAATTTATTACTCTATGATAGGGAAATTCGAGATAGCCAAATCAACAATTGACATGCGATGGTTTCTTTTATATTCAGCTGTTTATATTTTTGCGATGTGGGATAGCTACAGTAAAACAATTGAAATAAATAAATTTGCACAATTAGCTGACCGAGCAGATGCACCAGTCATACCATTTAACATAGGAGCCTTGGAAATTTATTATCTTGAAAATCGTAAACCTTGGAATGGAGCATTATGGTCTTTTTTAAATCCTGGACTCGGTTCTATTTATAACAACAGACTTCCGACGGGGTTTTTTATCCTTATTTGTTTTATTATGACAGTATATTTTTCGAATGTATTACCTGCTATCCATTTGACTTTTGAGGGGAAAGCAGAACTTGCCAGTAAATCTATTAATATTCAGTGGTTTTTAAGTTTACCATCCATATTACTTTTCAGTATTAGTAGCTCCTATCAAGATATATTGTTTACCAATAAATTATTCAAAATTGAACAATCCAAATATTTTAATATCCATTATCAGCCGAAACATTACAATATGCCCGACAGGATAAAAAAGAGGGAATCTGATTCTATGCATATTATTTCAACATTTTACCATAGTGCCTTATTAGAACTTGCTCTAAATGATTTGGAGCAGGGGGGGATACCAAAAGAGAATATTTTTGTTGCTCCACTTGAAAAATATACTCCTAATTTTCCTGATCTTCCTAAAATCCAAAAGGAAGGTGCCAGTAGGTATGAATTGGCGTTTTTTTTAGGGGCAATTTTTATGCTACTTGGTGGTATTTATGGGTTTATTTGGTCTTGGGGCCCAATTATTTGGTCCCTGATTGGTCTTATTATTGGCGCGCTTTTGGGCATAATAATTTCTTTCCTTATTTATAAAGGCAAATGGTTTCAAAACAAAGTATCAACTGAAGTCGTTCTAATTGTGGAATGCGAAACAAATCAATCAGAGCTTGTCGAAAGAGTCCTGTGGGGACATAACGCACTTGGGATTTCAAAAAGCCTCTAGCCATTCATTTAATAATTGGAATATTAAAAGGCAAATGTTTAACCCTTAAAAATTTTTGATTGACCTGTTAACTTCATAAACAGGAATTTATTAGTGTAAACTGGAATATTATATTTAGGTTAATGTGTATTTTGGTGGATCTTATGTTTTGTTTTTTTCATATACAAGCAGTTATTATGGATAGAGATGGGGATGATCGAGTAATTTACCCTGAAAAATTTAAACGGTTTCCGAATGTTGCTGAATCAATAAAAAAACTGGAATTCTAATTTAGTGAAAACAGATAGCAGAGAAAAAACACTCCTAAAATTCGTGGATATTGATTTTTTGGGGATGACGATATAGCAAAATATAAATGAAGCTATTGTGTTAATAATGTCAAAGTAAATAGTAAGGAGTATTATAACATGTTTATCAAACTCACAAAGGAACAAAGACAATTAATGATATCTGAAATTCAGGACTTTTTTTTGCAGGAGAGAGATGAGGAAATAACGGAGTTTGCTGCAGAAACCGTTTTGAATTTCTTCAAAGATTCTCTTGCTCCACATTTTTATAATGCTGCACTTCAAGATGCAAAGCATGTAGTTGAACAGCAATTCTTATCACTTGAGGAAGAAATAGCAATGTTAGAACGTCCGACAAAAAGATAGGGTGTGAGAGTTAATGAAAAAGGTATTATTAGTTCCACATCAAGTAGATTTTGCTGATAAAATGTCTAATCTATCCTCAAGCCAACATGTGAAGGAAGCCTTAGGTTTAAGTGATAAACAGATCTCGCTTGAAGGAACCGTTGATTTCATCCGATTCATTCTGGAGGAGGAAAGGTTAGGAAAACAATATTTCAGAGTGATTATGAATGAGGATGCGGAATTAATAGGAGTTATCACATTAAAAGAGATAGACTACAAGAATAAGACAAGCCACATTGGAACTTGGATTGGTCATCCATATTGGGGGCAAGGCTATAATGAAATGGCAAAAGCGGATATTTTAAAAGATGCGTTTCTTAAGTTGGGTTTAAATTACGTTTTTGCCGGGGCGAGAATAGTAAATATTCGTTCTCAAAAAGCCCAAATTAAATTGCCATATATGAGTATTGGAGTGGAAAAGGAATTTCCAGAAGAACATAAAAAACTGGAAACACAAGAAGGGATACCATGTGTTTTAAATGTTGTTAGGAAGGAACGATTTCTAGATTGGTTAGAAAAATCTTGTGAGACATAAAATATATTGGTTTATTATTCTGTTGAATACTACTTTCTCCCTTTTCGATCAATTGCTATGATAGGAAGGGGGTGTTCAAATGCGTATATTGTTATATTTATTTATAGGTGTGGTCCCTAGTTTTATATTTGCTGGGACAAAAAGTATATTAATTGGAATTATCATTGGTTTACTAATATGTATTATCGATCTTTTAACTACACTGAATGAAAAGTTGGAAACTCTAAATTCTTCAACTATTAAGGAATCTAAATAGGGTATTTTCGTTATAATGTAGCACTAAAAGGAATACACTGAATCTAATGTAGAGATTACAGTGTTTTTTTTGTTTTCTGTTATGAGCTATATTTTTGGGGGATGAACAGTGTACTGTAATTCATCAGGTACATGAGTAATGAGAATAGGATTTTACAGCAATAAATTAAATTATCCATCATTGCTAGATAAATATGTTATCCTAATAAAAATAAATTACCATCCTACTAGAGGTGAAAAAAATGAGTGGAATCGTTGGTTATATTGGAAGGTCTTCGGCCGAGTCCATTCTTTTAGATTGCTTGACCCATTTAGATTACCGTGGCTACGATTCTGCAGGGATTGCGATATCTAATCAGGAAAAGATTGAGATTCGAAAGGAAACAGGTAGAATTGAAGATTTACAGGCACTGTTGGAAATGGAACCGATCATTAAAGGCAGTATTGGCATCGGTCATACAAGATGGGCATCACATGGATCGCCAACTATATCGAATGCCCATCCTTTAAGTGATGCCGAAGCGGAATTCTTTGTCGTTCATAATGGGATTATTGAAAATTATCGGCAATTAAAAAATGACCTGATAACAAAAGGACATGTATTTTCCACCGATACAGATACAGAAGTTATTCCACACCTACTCGTACAGTACGATACAGGTGTATTCGAAGATACAGTTCGTAAGGTATTGCCTTTGTTAAAAGGATCTTTTGCTCTTGCGATTATGTCCAAGAATCAAACTGATACGATTATCGGAATATCTCAGGAAAATCCATTGATTATTGGATTTGGGAATGATGAAGCATTTCTATCCTCGGATATATCTGCTCTTCTATCTTATACAAAAGAAATTTATCCAATTAAAAATGGAGAAATTGCCATTTTAACTTCCAAAGAAATTAAAGTGAAGACACTCGGTGGAGAAACTGTTCATCCGGAGAAAAAGATCATTGAGTGGACAGAAGATGACTTTAGTCTCCGTGAATATGAACATTATATGTTAAAGGAAATTATGGAACAGCCTAAGGCAATTAAAAACACCCTTGAGGGTCGCTTGACGGAAAATGGAGTGAACATACCGGAGCTTCTGTCACTTCTAAATGAACCATTTGACTATCGGAAAATTGATATTATAGCGAACGGAACCTCTCATCATTCCGGAATGATCGGGAAAAAGGTAATGGAGACACTGTTGGATATACCGGTCGAAGTTTCGATTTCCTCGGAGTTTCGTTATGAACACGGACATTTAAACGAAAAAAACTTAGTGATCGTTATCAGCCAATCTGGTGAAACAGCGGATACCTTGTCAGCCTTAAAAGAAGCAAAGCGACATGGTTGTACTACGATTGCGATTACAAATAAAAAGCGTAGTAATATCGCTAGAAAAGCAGACTATACTATTTGCACAAATGCTGGACCTGAACTAGCCGTTCCTGCCACTAAGGCATACACAACACAAATCATTGCATTGTATCTTTTAGCAATCGCTTTAACGGAAAAAACAAATGGCTATGGAATTGATCGTATTCCTGAAATGATAAATGAATTGCATCAGCTTCCGGAAGAAGTGGAAAAAACACTTATTATGACACAGGATGCAATTGATCAATTTGCTCAAGTAACAGAGGATCAGGATAGCCTCTTCCTTATCGGGCGTGGACTCGATTATGTTCTCGCCTTAGAAGGCGCACTCAAGCTTCAAGAAGTAGCTTATTTACATGCGGATGCATATGCAGCTGGTGAGATGAAACATGGGACGATGGCTCTCATTACACCAGGTGTTCCTGTTATTGCACTAGCTACTCAAAAACATCTCCGCGATAAAACAATTAGTAATATCAAGGAAATCAAAGCCCGTGATGCTTTTGTGGTTGGAGTAACAACAATTGGAGACGATGATGTTGGCGAAATTGTGGATGAAGTTATGTATATCCCAGAAGTCCATCCGTTTTTGATGCCGATCATTGCTGCTATACCATTGCAATTATTAGCTTATTATGCCGGAACTGTTCGTGGGTATAATGTTGATAGACCCCGTAATTTGGCAAAAAGTTTGACGGTGGAGTAAGTTACAGAAAACTAAATATTTCATTCATTATTAGGTGACTAGGGGACGTTTCATTCGTCTCTTTTTTTGTGCGGAAAATGGATTGACTTGGCAATAATTTGATGTTAATCTGATTAAAATCAAATTAAACAGGGGAAAAGAATTATGCCATTGGACAAAAAAACGAAGTCAACACGATCCTACCAAATGAAAGCCCGAGCTCATGCTACAGAAATGACAGGGGAACGTATCTTAGATGCTGCAGTAGAGATCTTTTATGAGCGACCAATTGAAACCATTCCGCTTGATGATGTTGCTAGTCGTGCGGGTGTCACGGTACAGACTGTGATACGACGTTTCGGCGGCAAAGAGGATTTGTTTATTGCAGCTGTAGAGCGTGAAGTCAAGCGAATTGCGAGCCAGCGAGACCAAGCGGTAGAGGGGAATGTAGATGAGGCTTTGCATATCCTGATCGATCACTATGAAGAAGTTGGGGATGGGATATTGCGAATGCTTGCCGAAGAGGATAGAATCCCTGCTTTTCGCGATATCATTAAAGGTGGCCGCGAATATCACTATCAATGGTGCGAGCGGGTATTTGCTCCTGCTCTAACTGGGATGAATGAGATGGAACGAAAGCGTCGTCACTCTCAATTGATTTCAGTAACAGATGTTTATGTCTGGAAGCTACTTCGCCGTGATTGTGGCTTAAATCGAAATGAAACAGAGCTTGCATTGAAGGAACTACTCCAACCCCTGATTGGAGGAATGTAAATGGCTCGTATACTTGCATATACCTCGCCTGCGCGAGGGCACTTATTTCCACTAACTCCTATTCTGGAAGAGTTGCTTCGTCGTGGTCACAGAATTGCACTTCGTACACTTTCTTCACAAATGGAATTGGCACAGGCTCATGGCTTTGACACCACACCAATCGATAGTCGAATCGAATCGATGAATCATGATGATTACAGGGCACGTTCCGCACGAAGTGCACTCCAACGCTCGGTACGTATATTTTGCGAACGGGCACAATATGATGCACCCGATTTGCAGAGTGCAATTGTAGACACGAACCCAGATGCTGTCATTGTCGATGTGAATTGCTGGGGTGCAGTAGCTGCTGCCGAGGCTTGGGGAGGTCCATGGGCGACATTTTGCCCATATCCACTAGCATTATCCTCTCGTGATGTTCCACCATTTGGCCCTGGACTTTCTCCAGCACGCGGCGTGTTCGGCAAACTGAGGGATCGCACATTGCGACCTGTGTTTACAGGTACACTAGAGAAAATAATGGTACCTCCGCTTAATGAGATACGCTCTAGCCTAGGGCTTACGCCACTACGAGGTGCCGATGATTTTTTTAGCAGCCCACCACTCGTCATTTACCTTACTGCAGAACCGTTTGAATATCCGCGCTCAGATTGGCCACAGAATATCGTTATGGTAGGTCCATGTTCTTGGGATCCGCCTGCTGAGACCCCTGAATGGCTGGCCAAAATCAATCTACCCATTGTACTCGTCACAACTTCCTCTGAATTTCAAGACGATGGACGCCTTGTAGAAACAGCACTAAATGCGCTAGCAGATGAGAATGTGCATATTATCGCTACGCTACCTTCACAAAATCCTAAAGACTTTCAATCATTAACAAACGCCACGTTATTGCCATTTCTCCCACATGGGCTCGTACTAGACCGTGCAGTATGCGCGATTACGCATGGGGGGATGGGGGCTACTCAAAAAGCGTTAGCTCATGGAGTACCTGTATGTGCAGTGCCTTTTGGGCGTGATCAGTTAGAGGTAGCGCGGAGAGTAGAGGTTGCAAATGCGGGCACACGACTTTCTTCGAAACGACTAAATCCCGATCGGCTACGAGCTAAGGTGCGGGAAACAATCGCATGTGTAGATGGAGCGCGTCGTGTAGCAGATGGATTTAAGTCTGCAGGTGGGGCGGTAGCCGCTGCAAATGCAATAGAGATGAGACTATTATCATAACCTATTAACTCTAGGGTGGGGAGATGGTTAGTTTGTTTCAAATATTATTGATTCTTCATATTCCTCGCTATAAATAACAAATCCCCTTCCAGATGTATAATATAAAAGGAGATTAGTTTCTATCCAAGTTTAATAACAAAAGATCCAATCATTGCCGCCATTCCCCTATAACTATTGGCTTATTATGCAGGTACTGTCCGAGGATATAATGTTTACAGACCTCGTAATGTGGCAAAAGGTTTGACGGTGGAGTGATTTTTCTATGAAATTAGTGTAATTGTAGGTTTTATAAAAAAGATTGATCATTTAATAGAAAGTTCGATTATTAAAAATAAAGATTGATTAAAAATCCTGTATCAAAGCAGGATTTTTCTTATTCCACAATCGGGCAATTTAATGAAAAATTGGTAATGAGAACGTGCTCGTTTGGAACTATGAATAATTCTAGGTTCTATATTTTTGAGAATTATTAGTAAATTTAAGTTACATAAATTATCTGAAATAATTAGTTCTTTTAATTGAGAATTGTTATCAATTGTTATATATTAGATAATAACGATAAATATAATTGAGTAAGGAGAATATATAATGCAAATATACTGGACCAAAATAAATAAGATTATTGAAGAAACGCAAGAGGTTAAAACGTACCTACTCGACCGTCCGGAAGACTTTACATGGGAAGAAGGTTCCCACACCCACTTTGCATTGGAAGGTTTCAATGCCGGAGATAAACCAAACCGAAGCCTGATTCGCCATATGTCAATCTCTACTTTACCACACGAAAATGCAATCGGTATCACAACACGCATCAGAGAGCAGTGCTCTGAGTTTAAATCGATATTAAGTAATCTTGAAGTTGGCAATGAAGTTGCAATATTTAAAACTCATTCGAATGTACCGCTTAAAAGAGAAGACAAAAATGTCTACCTGCTGTCATCAGGTGTTGGCTTGGCAACTTTCAGACCGCTTGTACTTGATTATTTGGAACGTGCTGACAACGTCAATCAAATTCATTCCTTGAACATCGATTCATCAAAAGATTTCTTATTCACTAATATTTTTAAATCTACACCTGACAAGAAGTTCACATCACAGTTCGTCGCTAACCGTAAAGACTACTATGAAGAAGTGAAAAATCTTGCTGCAGACAGGGATGGACTCTTCTATGTTGTCGGCAGCGACGAATTCCTCGTGCAAAACATTGAAGTACTGCGTGAGCAAGGCATCAAGCCGGAACAGATTATGCTCGACAAGCATGAACAACAACGGCCTGAGTTTTTATCATTTGATTTGTAAATTTAATCCAGACAAAATATTTTTTTTGGTAAATACTAAATAGATGTTCCATTAACGGGCGCTTATCAGGAATAAGGGTGCATCCTTTATTGGCTTATTGGGCTTGTTTGAGGAACAAAGTAATACTTTTTAAAGATAGATCATTTAATACAAAATTTGATTAAAATCATCTTTCCTCTGTATGTTTCTTAGAGGTAAGGTGATTTTTTGTACTTAAAATAACTGGGTTGGTTTGTTTAAGAAGGAATATGTTAAAGAAAACAAGCAGTAGAAAAGACCGAGGGAAGAAGGTAAGAAACTATCTGAATCCTATATGTGTTCACCGCAATCAGCCGATGACGGTAACGATATTATGAATGGATATGGAGAAAAGATTCTTTACTGCCACAAGCCTTTATTTTGAACGGAATATCAGCTCACGTATTGAACCCAAAACATCTTTTTGAAGAAAAAGAGGTCTATGAACAAATTGGTCGAACTCCACGACAGAAAGATGCAGAAAGTAAAAAGATATTATACCAATTAATAAAAGAAACATTGTTTTAAATGGGACTTTATTTGTTAAATTATAAAGCTATTTACTAATAATGAGGGAATCAAGTAATATAGAAAAAGATGAATTGATGGAATTTTGGCTAAAATAAAAAAACTCAAGGGGGAGTAAGTTTGCTGTTCAGGAGTTTTATCATTGTCCTATTGGTCGCTTTTTATTGCTGGTCTTTATTTGTGCTTTTCATATGTTAATGTAATATTAAAAATTTGTTTGTCTACTAAACTAATGGGTTGTTAAAGGAGAAAATAATGGATAAAAAAATATTGAAATTCTTGTTAGCTATTTTCCCTACTTTTTTAATGTTACTTATATTAGCTAAGGTTTTTCCTGGTACCGGACTCGGTAGGATAATGTCAATTCCACTAATTTTAGGCATTAATATTATTATATTAATAGTAGGGTTTAAAATAGTCCATAATTTGAAAAGGCTTTATAAGAGTATAATATGGATAGCGATTATTTTAGTTACTTTTATTCTCCCAGTTTTTATTTGGCCACAAGAGTCTGACCCAGCTGTTACGAAGCAAATATGGTACAGTATTTCGGCTATTAACAACTTTGAGAGTGCAACAGTAAAAGATTTAGATTTGCCACTTTCTAAGGGATATTATTATGACCCATGGAATCATGTTAAAAATATAGACGGAGCACCTGAAAGATATATTGTGGCGTTGTATAAATATAGACATCAAATTCCACTAGATGGCTCTTATCACGTATATAGAGAGAATGAAACAGATTTGGCTGATAGCGAATATGATAGTTCAATAAGAAGTATTGATGAAATACCAACGAAACTTTACCCAAATCATAAGGTGATTTGGTGGATTCTTGAAAGACTTAGGAAATAAGTGATATTGATAATTGTTATTCTTAGAGTTGAAGATCTTAGATGGTCGTCAACTCTTTTGTTATTCTACTAAAACTAGCTGATAGTTCGTCAATGTTTATAATAAATACTCACTATTTTTTATGAAATTGAATGATGTATTCGGGTTTTCGAGGTGTTTTTAGAGCGAACTTTATTTTAAAATAACAGTAATTGCGGATATGGAATAAAGTTCGATAATTTATAATAAATTTGATCAAAAGTCCTGTATTGATTACAGGATTTTTAATTCCGCAATCGAGCCATAATGCGCAATAAGATTAGCGAGATAAAAGAAGGATGTTTTATTAAAATGTAGAATCATATACAGAGTGAATTCGTTAATTAGAATTTTTTGATTATTCTAATTATTCTAAGGGGGAGAGGACTTTGAAACGAACTGATTTGCTTTTATACGTCTTAGATACAACTTTCGATAAAGAGAGTTGGTACGCACCATTTAAAAATGCTATAGAAGGACTAACAGCCGGACAGGCTAGCTGGAAACCATCCGGCGAGGCATCTAAAACCATTTGGGAAAACGTGAATCATCTTATTTATTACAAAGAGAGACTTGCTGCCAACTTAGAAGGCCGTGAATGGTCGCGTAATCTCGACGGTAATGAAACTTTCTATCTCACTGATCAATCTAATGACGATAAGGAATGGGAAAAAGTAGTTGAACGAGCCGAAAATGCTCAACGAAATTTAAGAGAAGTAATGAATAAGATTTCCGATGAAAAGCTTGATCAAAATTCACTGGAGAGGAAATTACTGGATATCATGCTTCATGATGCTTATCATACAGGACAAATTATTCAAATAAGAAAAATGCAAGGTTCTTGGCCATCAACTCGTTGACCGAATGAAAAAAGATTTGTTTTGTGAAGTGGTTTTTGAAATAAAGTTGAACCGTTATGGTTTTAAATACTAGGGGGTTTTTCATGATTAAAGTCTTTAGACCATTTTGGAGCTACGACGTAAAAAAAACAGAAACATGGCTATCAACAATGGCGGAAAATAGCAATCATCTTGTACAAATAAACCGCTGGACACATTGTTTCTTCTTCCAGCAAGAGGAGCCCAAAACCATTACTTATAGAATAGGTTTTGAGAAATTAAAGGGTACATCGCAGCCAAATGCCTTATTATCTGATAACTGGGAATCGGTGACGCAAAACGGGAAATGGTATTTCTTATCCAATGAAGAGCCTCCTGACCAAATTGAAACTTCCCCAATCCGGGATGGTATTATAAAGCATAATCGGAATATCATGTACATTTTTTTCGGCATATTTCTATATTTAACGTTTATAGCAGTATTCAATCTTGCAATTATAGGATTATTCACGTTTGGAGATGCACATGTGGAAGTGGTACCGAGCCCAATGTGGATCTTGACCTACTCTGCACTTGGGATTGCAATAGTGGTCTATGTTATTAGTATTTATTCGATGATCAAGATTAATAAGAGCAACAAGGATTTGGAGCGATAAAAGCCAATTTTTCATTTTTAAAGGAGAGCGAGAAGATGGATGTATTCGTAACTCAATATGATTGGGTAAAACGCACAAGGGAATTATTATTTCAATATTGTGAAGCCCTTTCAATCACGGATTATGTAAAAGAACTTGAAACCTTTGGTGGAGATTCCATTCGCAATTTACACTTTCATGTAGCCGATTGTTATCGGGTGTGGTTGGGAAGTCGCGCACTTGGTAAATCACTTCCTAGAATAGAGCCAGAATCGATTAATACTGTAGAAGAAATGCGTGAGGTTTTCAGGGAAGTAGATGCTCTTGTTGATGAATTTTTGAATGAATTTAAAGGCAATTGGGATCATCCTGTTAAAGTTTCCTTTAAAAATGGTGATAGCAATGAGTTTAGCACATTATGGCTGTTTACTCACACCGCTACTCACGAGTTCCATCATAAAGGGCAAATTGTAAAAATAGGAAGACAACTAGGATATATTCCACCAGATACGGATCTCATTGAACCTTGAACTTGAATCAGATATTAAATTGTTACCAGAAAAAGCGTTTTCGCAATAGTGGAGACGCTTTTTCTATTTTGGAATAACCAGCACTATGAAAGCAAGTGCTCCATCTTTCAGTGGCTTGTTTTTTCTGAAAATTGCCTGTACGAAATTAAATTCTTTATTCCAGAAAATCACATCCTTCACTAGAAAATAATATGCTTGTTTTTCGTTTCCACCTACTACTATTTAAGGAATTTTCACATATATTTATGTATCGGAGAAACCTTACTAAAATATTTTTGAAATAATCGTAACTATCTCGTAACTTTTTTGTAATATAAAACGTCTATGTATGTGTAATCGAAAAAGAGGAGGAACCAATTATGAAGAAATCATTTTCAATTTTGACGCCACACATTAATTTTTAGCTTTTCAGTACCAAACAGTAATATATGGCCTAGAGCTCTGTCCAATAAAAAGACTTGACCGTAAAAGAAGGAAAGTAGCAATTATATTATTCATTTCATTATTTTTTGTATTAACTTTTTCACGGTCTATGATCATTTTGGTTTTCAAGGATTTATCGTACTACTTAAACAGATTTAATAGGGAAATTATATTGGGGGAAGGAAATATGTCAGCAACAGGGAGAAATTCAAAACGCTATATGCCTGGATTAGATGGATTAAGAGCAATAGCTGTTTTAGCAGTCATTTTCTATCATTTAAATCTTCAGTGGGCTGGAGGAGGCTTTTTAGGTGTTGTCGTGTTCTTTG
Organism: Heyndrickxia sp. FW510-T9; assembly: GCF_058781025.1. Classification (NCBI taxonomy): domain Bacteria; kingdom Bacillati; phylum Bacillota; class Bacilli; order Caryophanales; family Bacillaceae; genus Heyndrickxia; species Heyndrickxia sp. FW510-T9. The sequence continues at coordinate 52,162 of NZ_JBYSWK010000021.1, forward strand.
TTCTTTCCGGCTATCTTATTACCGATCTTTTACTGAAGGAATGGAAGCAGACTATTCAATTAAATCTGAAGAATTTTTGGATACGACGAATCAAAAGACTGCTACCTGCATTATTATTTATGTTGCTAATAGTTATGTCATGGATTACTGTGGTTGATCCTTCATTGGTGGAAAAATCTCGCTCCGATTTTTTTGCATCTTTATTTTATATAAGCAATTGGTGGTTTATTTTTCATAAAGTTTCGTATTTCGAAAGCTTTGGCCCCCCATCACCTTTTAATCATTTGTGGTCATTAGCTGTTGAAGAACAGTTTTATATTATTTGGCCATTTGTGGTTTTACTTGCGTTGTTTGTATTTAAAAGGAAAATGACATTGGTATGGATCACTCTAATTGCAGGGCTGATTTCCACTTTTTTGATGGCCTTTCTTTTTCACCCTGGCATGGACCCAAGTAGAGTTTATTATGGAACAGATACACGTATTTTTTCCATCTTATTTGGCGCTGGTCTGGCAGTACTTTGGCCAAGTCAAAGCCTTTCCTCTCGATTACCGAAATTGCCTAACGTTGTTTTGGATTTGAGTGGGGCAGCAGCATTTGTCCTCCTATTTTGGATGATCGGGGGAACAACCCAATATAGTCCTTTCATATATCGAGGTGGAATGTTTCTCGTTTCTCTTGCTAGTATTGTCATCATTATGGCGTTATCCCATCCAGCAAGTTTCCTTGGAAAACTGGCAGGAATGAAATTTCTTCGTTGGATAGGGGTACGGTCTTATGGAATTTATTTATGGCAGTTTCCAATCATTACTTTAACGACTCCAAGTAATGATGATGGTGTTCACATCGTACGTTCTCTTTTGCAGATAGCTGCCATTTTCCTTATCGCTCATATTTCATGGTTTTATATTGAAAAGCCCATCTTAAATGGAGCATTGAAAAACATATTTAAAGGAAAATGGACCTTGAAAAAAACATCATTATTTTACCGAGTACTCCCGGTTTTGATTGTAATGATAGTGGGTATTTCCTGCTTTGGTCTAACATCAAAATCCTACTTTAAAAAATATGCAATGCCTAAGGAGGGGTTTGTATCTGCTAGTGATATGAACACAGAGGAAAAAGCTTCGAACCTAGAAATTCTACCTGTAAAAGTTCACAGTAATGGTAAAAAATCCAATAATAAGTCAAGTGTAAGTATTACAAAACAAGTTAACAAGCAGAGCTCAAAATCCAAAAAGACGGATAGCCAAAGTTCTAGGTCAGGCGTTTCTATCATTGGAGATTCTGTTATGGTAGATGTCGGTCCTTATATTAAAAAGTATTTGCCAAAAGCTAACATAGATGCAAAAATTGGCAGACAATTGTCTCAAGGTATTTCTATTATTCACAGCTTAAAAGCAAAAGGAGCACTAGGGAATACTGTAGTCATTGAATTGGGCACAAATGGCCCATTTACTAAAAAACAACTTGAGTCTTTAATTGGAGAAATAGGAAAGTCACGAAAGATATTGCTTGTTAATTCAAGAGTACCTCGGCCGTGGGAAAAGGAGGTTAATTCCACTCTTCAGAAAGCCGCTAAATCGCACTCCAATATTAAACTTGTGAATTGGTATGAAAAAAGTAAAGGGAGATCGGACTACTTTTACCCGGACCGTGTTCATCCTAATCGTAAGGGTTCGGAAGTTTATGCAAACATGATCTTGAAGGCAATAGGCAAATAGCAAAGTATTAATAATTACTAATGGCCCCTTATCCGCAGGAAAGGGGCCAAAGTTATGTACACTTGCATCAGGTTGTTACAAATAAAGTACATCCCCCCATAAAAATATTATTTGCTGCGAAAGTATATGAATAGTAGTAAGCAGTGAGTTTAGTTTAAGGAAATGGATTCAACAAAAGTGATTGTTCAATATTTCATCTCATTAAAGCATACTTTATAAAACAGCATGTAACATAATTATGGGAGAGTTAAAAATGTCAGAAGGAACGTATCGCTATCGACAGGAACGGAGACAAGCGGAGAAAGCTAAACAAAAGCAAAAAAGAAATAAATCAGTGGGTAAAAAAATAATCAAAATATTTTTTGCCTTTTTTCTTCTGGGTATTGTTTTATTAGGAATCGGTGCAGGGATCTTGGCAAAAATGATGAAGGACGCACCAAGGTTAGATCCTGCTAAACTAGTCGTTCCTCTTTCAACCAAATTTTACGATAAAAATGGAAAATTCCTTTACGAATATGGCAAAGAAAAGCGGACTGAAATTACGTATTCACAAGTCCCTAAAATATTGGAACAGGCATTCATTTCCACCGAGGATGCCCGTTTTTATGATCATCATGGGATTGATATAAAAGGGACGGCCAGAGCAATATTCGAGAACCTAAAGGGAAATTTTGGTTCGCAAGGTGGGAGTACGATTACACAACAGGTAATAAAAAATTCCTTTTTATCACCTCAGAAAACAATTGAGCGGAAAGTTCAGGAATGGAGCTTGGCATATCAACTGGAGAAAAAGTATTCTAAGCATCAAATATTGATGATGTATTTAAATAGAATCTACCTTGGTGCTGGCTCTTATGGGGTAGCAGCAGCTGCAAAGACGTATTACGGGATTGATGCTAATCATTTAAGTAAATTGACTCTTCCTCAGGCTGCTATGATAGCTGGGCTCCCACAAAGTCCTAGCAATTACGATCCATCTGTACCTGAAAACAGGGAAGCAGCTACAAATCGTCGTAATGTTGTGCTAAGCGTGATGTATAAGCAAGGGTATATTACAGAACAGCAAATGATAGATGCAAAGAAAGTTCCTATTACAAAAGGGCTTGTACCTAAGAACAAAAATAAAGGGATGCCATATGAAGGATTTTTGGATGCCGCAGTTAAAGAAGTAGAGGCAAAGCTTAAGAATGTAGACATCACTTCTGATGGGTTATCGATATATACAACTATCGATCCGAAAGCACAAGATTATTCGGATAAAATCATGGACACTAATAAGATTATTTCTTATCCTAATGCTAAATTTCAAGGCGCTTTCGTCTTTTTGGACACAAAAACTGGAGCTGTTCGTGCAATTGGAAGCGGCCGAAACGACTATAAAGCTTCATTCCGTGGTAATAATTTTGCGATTGATATTCAGCGCCAACCAGGTTCTTCCTTTAAGCCAATCCTTGATTATGGTCCTGCCATTGAAAACTTCAAATGGTCAACAGCGCATCAAATTAATGATCAAAAGATAACGTATTCTACCGGTCAACCAATATCAAACTGGGATCATCAATATCATGGAAAGTTGTCTATCCGAGAAGCATTACAATGGTCCTACAATATTCCTGCTCTTCTCACATACAGGGAAGTCGGGATGAACCGAGCGAAGGACTTTGCAGAAAAGCTTGGGATACGTTTTACTAATAATATTGTTTATGAATCCTACTCAATTGGCAGTAATTCGGTTAGTCCATTAGAGATGGCGGGGGCATACAGTGCCTTTGGTAATAATGGAAAATATAATACACCACATTTTGTCCAGAAGGTTGTCTATCCTAATGGAAAAGTGGTTAATTTTACGCCAAAGCCAAAAAAAGTCATGCAAGATTATACATCCTACTTGGTGACAGATATGTTGCGGACGGTGGTACAATCTGGGACTGGGACAACAGCCAATGTGCCTGAAATAGATGTTGCTGGAAAAACAGGTACAACAAATTTTGACGATAATACTAGTGCAAAATTTGGATACCCTGACAATGCAACTAATGATAGTTGGATGGTAGGATATACACCGCAATACACGATGGCGGTTTGGACTGGATATGCTAAGAATGGTCCGGGTAACTATATGATGGGAGATACAACGAAAATCTCTCAGCTAATGTTTAAAGCCATGATACAAGCACTTGGAACGGACAAAAGCCATTTCGTGCAGCCTGATGATGTGTATAGACAAAATAACGAATTATATATTAAAGGTGGAAATCCTGAAGATGTTCCAATAGTTCCTAAAAAAGAAAATAAAAAAGAAGAAAAGAAAACGAAAGATAAGCATAAACCAAAGGGACCGAAACGTGGACCAAAACCGAAGCATGGTCCAAAGCCACCAAAGCCTAAGCATGGACCGAAACCACCAAGGCCACCAAAGGATCATCATTGATTGGTGACATTTTCTTTGTTTAAGTGCTGAACATAAAATATGGGTAAGATTTAAAAATGTAGCTGCCATTTTGGTAGCTACATTTTTAAATGCTAAATTTACTTTTCTTGGATCGAACTTATTCATAAAGGATTTGGATTTATCCTACGGTTCTTATGTGATTGTTTTATTGCAAAAGGGAATAAAATAGAGACCGATATTTTTGATCAGTTCATTTATGGTGTGTCTCATTATCTTTTATAAAAACACCCTCATTCATTATTGAACGAGGGTGTTTTTTATGATTATTAATTAATTGACACGGATCATTTCATGAATATCGCGGTCATAACGGATTCTTGTATGCTTGGATTCAAGACGTTCAAACTCATCCCTTTTATTAATTGATTTTGACTGAAGAAACCAACTTTTAAATTCATAAAAAATATTTGTCATCATCAAAATCCCTCCGAAATATGAGTAATGGTTTTCATAATGTTATTTTAAACTCCATTTTTTAAGGTTGGATTAAGTTGGTGTTAAACATTTATTTTGTTGATAGCGAAGTTCGGAATTACGTGCTATATAGTACTAGATGGCTTAAGTTTGGTTATTTAGCTTTACTCCACAAAAATACGAACTGACTCTGAAGGTTATTGTTTTCACGTTTTAGAGAGTAAGTAAATATTTTAATACTGCTAATTGTCGAACGATAAAATATTTTAGGAGAAGGAGTTTTTATTTAGATTAAAGAACTTTATTGAGATATAGAAATTGAATACTTAACACAATCAATGGGGGGTTATGTTATGGTGTTGGAAGTTAAAAACTTTGATTTGAAGATGGCAGATATTTCTGGTTCGAAGTGGAAAGAAGTTAGAGCTGAGGAGCTAGAAATTGACAACGTCAGTTTGGCTAAAACTAAAATTAATAACGTAAATATGCACAAAATGGTAATAAATGATGTGAATATGGGCGAAAGCAAAATCTCAAACGCTAATCTATCTGGAGTAGAAATTCAGCATGCAAACTTTAGCCATGCTGTTATTGACCATGTTCATTTATTTGGGACTGAATTTCATAACGTTGTATTTCCAGTCGAAGGTGATGAGAATTACAATCCAAATGGACAATATAAAACAATAAGTTTTCATAATTGTGACCTTACAAAAGGACAGTTAAAAAACTGTAATTTATCCAATATGGAGATTACTGATTGCGATATTTCTGGATTAAAGATTAATGGAATATTAATTGAGGAATTAATTAAGAACAAACAAAATGAGTAGTTCCTTTTAAATTCCAATTCGTTAGTATGATTAAGGTACTTTATTAATAAAAGAAAAAATTTAATGTGAAGACAGCTAAATAAAAATACCTCCTACCCTAATGATAGGAGGCATTTTTGTTAATCACTAAGCTTTAGACGGTACCCCATACGCTTTCAGCAAGTTTAATTATGTGTCTTATCTTATTCCATTGATCCTCTTCTGTTAAAATATTGCCTTCTTCTGTACTAGCAAATCCACATTGAGGACTTAATGCTAGATTTTCTAAAGGAATATATTGACTTGCTTCTTTAATTCTCGCTTTTATTTTGCACGTGTCTTCTAGTTCCGGAAATTTAGATGTAACTAATCCTAATACAACGGTTAGGTTATGATGATGAAAGCTATTTAATGGTTTGAAATCACCTGAGCGATTATCGTCGTATTCTAGGAAAAGCCCATCTACATGTAAGTTGGCGAATATGGCATCTGATATCGTATCATATCCGCCGCTTGTAATATAGGTAGATCGAAAGTTCCCTCTGCAAATATGCATAGTTATTAACATATCATCAGGTCTTTTAGAAATAGCTTCATTTAGGCAGCGAACTCTAGTATCGATGATATCTTGTACATCCATTCCATGTTTTTCAACGACTGCTTTTATACGGTCTTCCGACACAAAGTCAATCCAGGAAGTATCATCTAACTGAAGATAACGACAGCCTGCATCATAGAAGGCTTGAATGGCTTTTTGATAAGCTGCAACTGTATCAATATAGAACTGTTCTTGGTTGTTAATATAATATTCATCACCTTGAATTCTAGTAAATAACATGTTCGGACTTGGAATAGAAAACTTCGCAATCTGACTTCCGTCACCGTATTTTTCCACTGCTTGTTTTAAGAACGTAAAGTGTTCTAGCATATAGTGTCCATTAAACTCTACTTTTCCAACTACTTTAATGGCATTATTCTTTGGTTTGTCACCTTTAAAGTTATTAATATACTCTGCTTCAAATAACTCAACGCCTTCTAAACCTGCCAAGAAATCTAAGTGCCAATACGAACGTCTAAATTCACCATCTGTGATGGACTTAAGCCCAACCTCGATTTCCTTTTGAACCAGCTTCTCAATTTCTGCATCCTCCACAGCTTTTAAGGCATCTTTATCGATTTCCCCATTTGCAAAGGCCTTTCTCGCTTTTTTAATTGGTTCTGTGCGAAGAAAACTACCTACATGATCTGCTTTAAATGGTGCTTTAACTAATGTTTTGGTCATAAATTCATTTCCCTCTTTCCTATAAAAATAAAACCCTCTTCTTACAAATAAGAAGAGGGACAATTTCCATAAACGTATCTCTTCTTATCTTCTAGCAATTGCTACTGGAATTGGCACAGTACTCAAATAAGTCTGTTGCCGAGGCTTCGCAGGGCCAGTCCCTCCGCCTCTCTAGATAAGAATATTCGAAAATATTTAACTATAAGTTAAATTACACCTGTTAGGTTATTCTGTCAATGAAAAAATCTGCTATGTTACGGATAAAGTGGATGGAAGAAGAAAAAATCTAATGGTGGCTTTCCTTAAAAAATTTTACGCGGACCCTGAGTCCGCTATTTTCATAAAAAACCCTATTTTAGTGGTGATTGCGGACACACGTTCCGCTATTTGCTGAAAATCACACAAAAATACCCCTTTTTCAGCGTAATAGCGGAACGTGTGTCCGCTAAAAACGTGAAATCACCATTTTTTCCACATATAACGGAACGAGTGTCCTCCTAATTCTAAATACATGAAAAATCTTATTGATGAACACGTACCAAATAATTATTACGATATTTTTCGTTTGTCTATCGATAAATAATATACATTTCTCAATAAGAAAATTAAGTTACTTTCTGGTAGTGCTAAAGGAAATGCTTTAAACATTGTGCGGACATAGACATTATTTTTTGCTGCTGTTTACTAGGATACACATGGTTTGCAAAAAAAATTGATTCAATATTCTTCCGCAAAAGGTTGTTTACAATAAAATAAAGTTTCTGTATAATTAGAACAGTTAGTAAATACGTTAATGAGGGAGGGGATTTATTATGATTAAATCTAATTGTATACAGACTAAGTTTTACGTCGGTGTGTCCCCCTCAGGATTAAGCTAATAGATATTGAATAATAATTTATTTCATTTAAAGGCCTTCGTAAAATAGCGGAGGTCTTTATTTATTTAACTAACTTTGGAATAGGAGATTTGTTATGAAAATTAGACCATATCAAATAGATGATGAACAGGGATGGGTAAGATGCAGAGTCTTATCGTTCTTAGATACTGCGTACTTTGACAATGTATTAAAGGAAAAGGAAATGTATGAGAACTCAGCAATTGAATTAGTCGCTGAAGAGGAAGGTCAAATTGTTGGATTAATAGATATAGAGTATGAAATTAAGGAGCGTACAGTATGTTCAAGAGGAACTGGACTTGGAGGAATGATATGGCATATTGCAGTTCATCCTGACTTTAGGAGAAAAGGTATTGGCACACAGCTTCTTAATGAAGCGGAAAAGATTGCTAAAAGTAAGGGGTTAAATCGATTGGAAGCTTGGACAAGAGATGATGAATGGGTAAATAAATGGTATGTGAAAAGTGGATTTATGAAGGTTGAATCCTATTTACATGTATATATGGATGGCGGAAAAGAGTTAGACGGGGCAATGAAAAGTGAAATACCTAAACTTTATCCTGTTCAGGCATTTGCTCATTATGTTGGAGATAACTTTGACTTAGTAAAGGAAAAGTTTAATAGAGTTCACGAATGTGTTTGTTTTGAAAAACGGTTGGAGAAATTTGATAGCTAGGCATTAACATTAACGTAAATATTTTTTGGGGGAATTTATATGTTTATAGTAAACGTAGAAGGCGCAATTCATCGAGACGGTAAATGGCTATTAATTCTAAGAAGTGAAAAAGAGGAACATGCAGGAGGAGGTCTTTCTCTTGTTGGTGGAAAATGCGAAATAGAGGGAGTCTCTTCAAATATTTTAGAAAGGACTTTGCATCGAGAAATTTATGAAGAAGTTGGAATCGAAGTGACAGGACTTAGATATGTAAACAGCTCCTCATTTGTTACCGATTCAGGTTTACATGTAATAGACATCGTTTTTCTATGTTTCCATCAATCTGGCGAACCTTATGCTAAAAGCACCGACGAAGTTGATGATGTCGTATGGATGACAACTTCAGAGATCACGGCTCATAAAGAATTACCTTCTTATCTAAAAGAAAATGTAAAGCTTGCAGAGAGTTTACTAATAGAAACTATTCCAATGGATCAAATTACTTGAACAAGGATTTCCGACTTTTAAATCGAATTAAAATAATATAAAAGAGTTAACGAGTTCTTAATAAGGGTTATGAAGGACAAAATGAGCTAGAAAAAGAGTCAAAGTGTCCTTCATAAAGGGTATCAAGGACAAAATGAGCTAGAAAAAGAGTCAAAGTGTCCTTCATAAAGGGTATCAAGGACAAAGTCAGCTAGAAAAAGAGTCAAAGTGTCCTTCATAAAGGTTATCAAGGACAAAGTCAGCTAGAAAAAGAGTCAAAGTGTTCTTCATAATGGTTATCAAGGACAAAATGAGCAAGAAAAAGAGTCAAAGTGACCTTCATAATGGTTATCAAGGACAAAATCAGAAAGAAAGGTAGAAAAAATGTCCTTAATAAGAATATATGAATATAGATGAGGCTGATAGATAAATAATCTAACTTTTATTGTTGAGAGGCAAAAAATAATAAAATCTGGAGGATCGCCATGAGAAGCGAAAAAGAAATGTTCGATTTAATTTTAGGGGTAGCACATGAAGATGAACGAATTCGTGCTGTTTACATGAATGGTTCCAGAACGAATCCTAATGCTCCAAGGGATATTTTTCAGGATTACGATATTGTATATGTTGTAACTGAGATGGCTTCTTTTATAAAGGATGAAAAGTGGATTGATATTTTTGGAGAGTTAATTATGATTCAAGAGCCCGATAAAATTGATAAACTTTTGGGGAAAGAGATGGATTTTGATCGGTCTTACGGATATTTAATGCTTTTCACAGATGGAAATCGTATCGACTTACATATTGAAACAAAGGAAAATATGCTGGAATGGTACGGCAAAGATAGTCTCACCATTCCCCTTTTAGATAAAGACAATATTCTTCCACCTATTCCTTCTTCTTCTGATATTGACTACCATGTGAAAAAGCCGACAGAGCCAATTTTCATGGGATGTTGCAATGATTTTTGGTGGTGCTTGCAAAACGTTGCAAAAGGAATATGGAGAGATGAATTGCCGTACGCAAAGCAAATGTTTGAAAATATAATAAGAGGCAAATTGGATGAAATGGTTTCTTGGTGGATTGGTATGAAAAACGACTTCCAGCTTTCATCAGGTAAAATGGGCAAATATTTTAAAAAATACCTTCCTGAATCGTATTGGGAGATGTATGAAAAAACATATTCCGATCATAGCTATGATAACTTTTGGGATTCTATTTTTACCACCAGTGAATTGTTTAGAATTTTAGCTAAAGATGTTTCAAATAACCTGTCATTTGTATATCTAATGGATGATGATAAAAATATGACGGATTATCTTAGACAAGTAAGAAATTTGTCTTCTGATGCAAAAGAAATTATCCATAATTAGGCGTAATGAAAAGCCATTCCTTAAACATGTAGGAATGGCTTTAAAGTTTTTCTGTATTATCTTTAAATTTGTGGTTCTTAGCATCTACTGTAAAGTCTTTTTCTTCCTATTTCCTATTTGCAAAAAAATAAGTACTGTTCGTTTAACTGCGTGATGGAAAGTGTAAATTTTAGCAATAGATTCAAACAATACAGCTGCCTTTTCGTAAATTAATGGATATGCATCATTTTCTTTTTGATTAAGTGTCACAAAATTTCGAACCCGCTCGTTATATTCAGTGAGAGGAGGTATTTCATGAGAGAAAAAAACAAGGATTATGAAAAGATGGAAGAACTATACGAGTTATATGAACAAAAAATCTATTATGTAGCCTATTCTGTTTTAAATAATATTCAGCAGGCTGAAGATGCAGTTCAAGAAACGTTTATCACTCTTTATCAGAATCTGGAAAAGCTTCCTAGCATGAACACTCAAGAGCTTAAACGCTACATTTTGAGAATTGCAAAAAACAAAGCGATTGATAGTTACCGAAAAAATAAACGACATGAAACGTTCATAGAAGAATATCAAAGAGAATCACCAGAAGCAGCGCATGAAAATATTGAAGAATGGGAACAGCGTTTAATGTCTGAAGTTCAAATTGATACATTGATAACAGTGTTAAAGGAGTCTTACAGGCAGGTTTTTAAGTACAAAGTCTTCTATAACTTAACATATCAGGAAATTTCAAAGCTAATGGGGACAACTGAGGTAAATGTTCGTAAGCAATTTGAACGCGCTCGAAAACGAGTACTTAACATTATAGGAGGTATACAAAATGACGAATTCAAAGAAATCCAAAAAAATGTATGACTTAGCTGAAAAAATTGCTTTAGATGATTTTGATATTCTAGATGAACAACATGAATTTTCAGATACTTACAGGCACAAAAAGAAATTGTTTATGGATGAAATTAAGAAGAATGGTGGACAACCACGGGCCAAGCGTAAAAGGCATCGTATTTTAATCGCCGCTGCTTGTCTTTTGATCGGCATACCGACAACTGCTTTTGGCGCAGTAAAAGTCTATGATATGATTGTCCAAAAACAAAATTATGAAGTAAATGTTGCAGTGCCAAATATGGCCCCAAATAAAATTGACAATTGGTATAAGTTGAAAGTCGGTTATTTACCAAAAAATATGGAAGCAAACCATCACGAAACTATGAAATATTCATTTAAAGATAACTACGCAAAGGGTGGGTTTTCTTTCGCTCTATGGAGATTAGGAAAAAATTCAGATTTTAAAACTCTGTACTCAAGCAGCTATGAAGAAAAAGAGATAAATGGTAGGAAAGCAGTAATTATCAATATAGACACTGGAAACAAAAAAGTAATGTTTAACAGACAAGTCTTTCTCTTATTCAAGCAAGAGGGGATGATGTTAGAAAGTTATATTGGAGCAGATGTAAGTGACAAGCAAATGATGGATGTCATGAAGAACATTTCACTTGAACCCACATCTATGGATAAGGCATCAATGACATTTGATTATGATGCAGCTCATCATAGCAAAGCGAATGAACCAACAAAATATACCGTAATTCCTTTGAAAAAAGACAGCAAACAACTATTTAGTGTAGGTCAAACTGTTCCGATAACAGTCAGTAAAATAAAGGGTACAGGAACAAATAGACTTGATTTTGCTGTAGATAAAGTTGAAGTTTTTGATTCCATCAAAGATTTTAAACAAGAGAACTTTAATCCATTAGGACAAGAAATACTAAGTGAGAATAAAGCATTAGATCAGACAAAGAAATTGTTACCGTACAGACGGGATGTATATAGAGTGGGAAATGGTAAAGATTCAATTGACGAATTGGTAGACTCCAAATTAGTTAATCTCAAATTTGTCTACCTGACAGTAACAGTGAGAAATATTGGTAAACAAGCAACAGATGAAATTTACATGTCTCCGTCCTTACAAGTGCTTAAATCTGAAAATAATGCATGGAACTATGCTGAAGAAGTTGGGATGGACGAAAAAAGTATTATGACTGGCGAAGTTGATTATATAGAACCGCATGGAAAGGGAAAAAGCTTTTACAATATTGGCAGTATCAAGCAAGGACAAACAAAGAAGATTAAATTAGGATATTTTGTGGATGAAGATAAACTGGATTCAATTTTCCTTGATACTTTCCATTACGGGAATGGTGAAACTGAAGACATGAATGCGGGTAACCGTTGGTGGTTTGATATTCGTCAATAATAAAAGTAAGGAATAAATAGATATTAAAAAAGTTGCTTATATTTATTAGTAGCTCACTTACGATGGAGAAAAAAACGAAATAGCAACCTGTTTGGCATACCAAATCACAAATGACTTGGTATGCCTATTTTTAAGGTTATGTTTGATTATGTTAAAAGGGGGCATTTTCAGGTTTGAGAATCTTCCTTTTCCTCTTTATATGCCTGTATCCCTTTTAAATATCTAGTAATAATGATGCGTATATCGGTACACCTAATGCTAAGATAGGTATAAATAAAGAAAGTACAGTAGCTTGTTTTAAGGATCCATCCAGAGTGATTATTCCTAAGATAATGCTTAAAAATGTTGCACCCGTATCACTCTTAAACATTTTCTGTTAATAATTTTAGTTTACTATGAAATTGAGCAGCAGCAAAAAGTGCATTTTTGTCTTGAAGTATATCTTCAGGTTTGTTCCCGTCTCCTATAACATATCCTGCAAAATCAATCCCCATAAAATCAAATATATGCTTAAACTGCTGAATCATAGGCAGTCCTTTAATAAGTGGAGCATCTCCTCCGACAGCAACTACAAATGCTTTTTTTGATGCCATTTTTGCTTTGAAATCAGGGTATATTGGGTCTCTCAAAGTTTGCGACCATCGATCAATGAAGTTTTTCATTATTCCTGACATGCTATACCAATATATTGGAGTAGAAAATATTAAAATGTCATGTGGAAGAATACGTTCGATGATGGAATTATAATCATCCATACTGTCCTGGAATCCTTCTATTGAATGGCGCATGTCTATAATTGGTTTAATATTATAATCCCTAAGGAAAATTTTCTCTGTATCTAGACCTTGAATTACCTGTTCTGTAAGCATTTCCGTATTACTATTGTGACGAGTTCCTCCATAAAGGACTGCTATAGTCATTTTTTATTCCTCCTTAACCTATGTACAAAAGATATGTATTATTTGTTCCCCCATTATTTATATCTTATAATGAAATCAAAAATCGATAAAGATGATTATTTTGATATATTCAATCGGAAAAAACGATTATGAAAGGCGGGTATTATGGAAATTAAACAACTGATTACTTTTAAGCATGCAGCGGAAAATTTAAATTTCACACAAACTGCAAAGATATTAAATTTTGCACAATCCAGTGTAACCGCTCAAATAAAGGCTCTTGAAGAAGAAATTGGCAAACCTTTATTTGAGCGTCTTGGAAAACGATTGATTTTAACAGAGGTAGGACATCAATTTAAACAATATGCGGAAAAGATGATAAAACTAAGCGAGGAAGCAATTATGGCTGCAAACGGAGATGAAGAAACAACTGGCACCATAACAATAGGAGCTCAGGAGAGTCAATGTACCTATCGACTGCCCCCCATTCTTAAGGAGTTCAAGGGTGCCTTTCCAAAAGTGAAACTCGTTTTTAAACCTGCACACTCCGATGTAATGGCGAGAAAACAGCTTATGGAGGGGACATTAGATGTAGCCTTTATTATGGATGCAAGTAAACCTGAAGGTTCTTTAAAAGTAGAACAACTTATCGAAGAAAAGCTAAAATTGGTTGTTTCACCGAATCATTCCAAATCAGTGCTCTCAGTGGATGATCTTAAAGATGAGACTCTATTGCTCACAGAAGCGGGATGTTCTTATCGTATTATGTTTGAAGACACCCTTAACTCAGCAGGTGTATACCCTTTAGATAAAATAGAATTTGGAAGTATAGAGGCAATCAAACAATGTGTAATTGCCGGATTAGGCATAGCGCTATTACCGGAGATGGTAGTGAAAAAAGATATTAAAGAAGGAAGAATGAAGGAAATAGCGTGGAAGTCACCACAATCCCCACTTTTTACTCATATAGCTTGGCATAAGGACAAATGGATAAGCCCTCCTTTAGAAGCATTTATTCATTTAACTAGGAAGACATTTTTATCGTAATAAGGCTAATTAGTTGCAATCTAATTTCACTATAGGTGAAGTTTTGAAAGGAAATCAGTCTTAATGCCTCGAATTTAAAAGTAAAAGTCAAATAACGAGGTACAAATCCATGGAACAAAAAACGACGGAACTATTCAATGAGGAAATTCAATCCATAGGAGCAAACAGGTTTGGTATTGGAATTGAAGATTTATCGCATATTGGAAATTGGCAGAACTTTATATATGAATATCAAAAAAATAGCCAGCAGTATATTTTAAGATTTACCCCCAACTCTCACCGCAGTGTGAATTCGGTAAAGGGAGAAATAGATTGGCTTATTTATTTAGCTCAAAATGGCGTTTCTGTTTCAAGCCCAATAAAGTCTGTACATGATAATTATGTGGAAGTCATTATTCTGGCTGATATCGAGTTTATTGTGACTTCTTTTATAAAGGCGGAAGGTGTAAAAATTGGTTATCCTGAATGCCTAAATGATACCAATCTTTATTACAAACTTGGTCAGCTAGTGGGGAAAATCCATTCATTATCAAAACGCTATAAGCCAAAAGATAAATCAATAATGAGACACGATTGGCACCAAAATTATTACGTACAAAACATTGGAAAATTTGTACCATCTGATCAACATTTAGTCTATAAATCATGTACAGATATAATGGGAAAAATCCAATCTAGTCTTCCTAAAGATAGAAATTCTTACGGGCTTATTCATGGCGATATTGGAGTAGGAAATTTTCTAGTAAATGAGGAAGGAATCATTACCCTATTTGATTTTGATGAAGCACAATATAGCTGGTATGTGGAGGATATTGCCATTCCATTATATTATTTTGTCTATGTCTATGGTGGAGAAGACGGGAAATCAAATAGAGAAGCTCAAGCACGATTATTTATGGAACATTTCTTAAAAGGGTACAAAGAAGAAAATGATTTTGATAATAACTGGCTAAAACAAATCCCGTTATTTCTTCAATTAAGAGAAATTATTGTTTATATAGGTTGTTATCGAAGCTGGGATTTTTTAAATCTAAATCAATGGAGTATTGATTGGTTAAAGGAAAGTAAAATTAGAATAGAAAATAATGAACCGGTTGTTAATATTTGGTGAAGTAAAGGTTTTTAATAATTACGATTTTTAATATATGCCCCAATTAGAGAGAAAATATTGGCTGCCCATTGTGGCAGCTCATTTCTTCTGGAACAAACAGGGGAGTTTAAAATTTTATATCAATACATATTAAGATTCATCTAATTTGATCGTCATCTTGAATGGTAAGTTTCCACTTGAAAAATGAAAAAAATCACTAGCAACATCTTCAAGATAGATTTCACCGTATACCAAGTACTCATTATTAATTAATGAATTATATGCTTGTTGAGCGCATTCCATCATACTATTATCGTTAGCGTGGAAATATATTCCTAAGAACCTTCCTTTTATCTTTATAAAGTTTGAGTCTTTCTTTTGCTTTGTTTTTTTATATTTAAAACCTTTTGTTAAAATATTTTTATCTGTTTTAAACATGACTCCTGAGTGATAACCTTCTGTTAAATAGTTAACAAACGTTCCTTTTTGTATGATGTCTTTATCTAAAGTTAGATATTCGCTCGGAGTGTCTTGTATAAAAACCTCATTAGTTCCAACCTTCATAAAATGCTCCAAATCTGTTAGTTTTTGATCTAAAGCAGACTCTACCATTCTCAACTCGTTAATCTTCCTTTTTATTGCTTGTTTTTGAGAATATAACTTTTTGATGCCTTCCGATAAATTATCGCTATGCAGCTGGTTTTTTATTTCTTGTAGAGAGATGCCTAAAGACTGCAATGCTTTAATTTTGCTAAAGGTATCTATTTGTTCATATGTGTAGTAACGATAGCCGTTATCTCTTATAATTGCAGGTTTAAATAAATCAATTTCATCATAATAAAAGAGAGTTTTTTTATTAACTTTACAAATTTGTGCAAATTGACCACTTGAATATAATTGTTTTTCCATGATTACCTCTTGACTATCCAGTTACGGGATACTTTAACTTAAGATTATAAATCATATGAAAAGAGAAAGCTAACATTTCTCTATATGATTTTCTAAATCATTTTAGGAATTGAATTTTCCTTATGTAATGGAGGAGTTGTATTGAAAAAGCTAATTGTTCGCCCATATACAATAGAAGATGCCGAAGAAAGATTATCTTTACATCTAGAAAATCGAGAACATTTCCAAAAATGGTCTCCAACGAAAAGAAAAGAAGAATATTTTACTCTAGATGGACAAATAGAAAGTATTAAGGATTTTATGGAAAAAAGTGCGAAAGATATTAGGTACGAATTTGCAATCTTTCTTATGGAAGAAACTTCGCCTATTTTAATAGGAGAAGTTCAGTTAAATTTTGTTGCACGAGGACCTAAACAAAGCTGCATGATCGGATATCATATTGGTGAAAAATTTACAGGTAAAGGATATATGACAAAAGCTTTGAAAATTACTTTAAACATTGCTTTTCAAGAATTGAAATTCCATCGAGTAATTTCAGAAGTTGACCCTGAAAACATTGCTTCCTTACGTGTGTTAGAAAAAGTCGGATTTGTTAAAGAGGGATATGCTAGGAAAAATTTAAAAATTGGTGACGAATGGCACGATCATATATGTTTAGCTCTGTTAGAGGAAGAATTTTTTATTCAATTTTGAATGTAATATTCAGGAGCTACAAATGCTGCTTTCATACTGTAGCAACTCAATTTGCATCATGTTAGTTTATAGTGTGGAAGCTCCTCATATTTGAGGAGCTTCCAAAATAATTTATACACTTTGTGTTAACTCTGTTTTTGCTGTTTTCCGTTGTTTTTTCGATTTTCTAAAATAAAGCAGTTCATAAAACACAGGAACAATAAATAATGTTAAGACTGTTGCTACTGCAAGTCCGCCAATTACGACAACAGCTAACCCTTTCGAAACGAGGCTGCCTGCTTCAGCGTGTGTAAACAATAGTGGAAGCATAGCACAAATAGTTGCGACTGCGGTCATAAGTATTGGACGCGTTCTTGTCGCCGCTGCTTCTACGATGGCATCACGTATGGACATATGTTCTTCGTTTTGTTTAATTTTATCAATTAACACGATGGCATTTGTTACAACAATTCCTATGAGCATTAATGCTCCTAGAAGAGCAGTCGCGTCAACGGAAACTCTCGAAACAACGAGACCAAGAACAGCGCCGATGGATGCAAGTGGTAATGTCATTAGAATCGCAACAGGTGTCCTGAGCGTTTTAAATGTAATAACCATTATTAAATAAACTAAACCAATGGAGATCAGCATTACTAATCCTATATCAGCAAAATCACTAGCTTGCTGAGTAACTGCACCGCCTTTAACAAGCTTAACATTTTTAGGTAGCTTCAGCTTATCCACTTTCTTATCTATATTCGCTGAAATAACGGAAAGCTTTTCAGGATTTACCTCTGCGCTGATACGAATATATTCTTTTCCATTTTTATGGAGCACAGTACTGCTTTGTGTTACTTTCTCGATCTTAGCGATGGAAGAAAGGGGAACCATTCCAGTTTGAGTTGTTATTTGTATTTCATCCAAATCGTTTTTTGATGTCGGATTTAGATTGGTGTCCATCACAACAGAAGTTTCTTTTCCGTCTAAAGTCATGTTCCCAATTGGTGTTTTGTTTAATAATCCATTTAATTGCATGGCAATTTGTCCGGTATTGGCCTTTGTCGGATCCACTACAAATTGATAAACTGGCTTCTTCTCTTCTGCATTGGAAGCGACTTTCTTAACACCGTTCGTGCCATCAATAACTTTAACCAAATCATACGATGCCTTTAATAAATTTTCTCGGTCTGCTCCTTCAAGATCATAGGTGATTGCCGTTTGGCCAGAACCCATAAAGGATGCTGTAGATGCTTGAATATCAGCATTTGGAAAGTCCTTTTTCAATGTGTTTACATCTTTAATAAAATGATCGGCATTTCCGTTATCTTTCATGATAACCGTGAATGTCGTTTGGGTAGGATTGGATACCTGCCCCCATTTTGCTTGTTCTTCACTATTTCCTTGTTGTGTGATGATGGATTGATATCCTTTTAACTTTAATATCTTATTTTCAAAAGCGAGTCCGCCCGCTTGCACTTTTGGAATTGGTGTATCACTAGGATATGTCATTGTGACAGACACCATCGTTGAATCATCTGCACTAACGGAACCTTTTGGAAGTACCATATAAAGGGTAATAGAGCCTACAAACATAATAAAGGCAAAGAGAACTGGTATCCATTTATGATTAAGGTTCCATTTTAAAATATTCATATAACGCTTAGGTTCTTTATGTTCCGGAAGTTTCGCCTTTCTTAATAGACCAAATGACATTAACGGAACTATAGTTAAAGCAACTAATAGAGATGCTAGAAGAGAATAAGTAACTGTTAATGCAAATGGTAGTAAGAATGCTTTTAATGAGCTTTGAATGAGACCCATCGGTAAAAACACTGCTATAGTCGTAAGTGTAGAGGAAGTAATTGCCTTACCAACTTCACCTGTTGCTTGCATAACAGTCTCTCTAGAAAAGCCTTCCTTCTGTGTCTTCCGGAAAATATTCTCGACCACCACAATACTATCATCTACTAAACGTCCAACTGCTACCGCTACTCCTCCTAATGTAAGGATGTTCAGCGTAATGCCTGAGCGCCATAACAATATCAAGGTAAGACCTAGTGAAAGTGGAATAGATACGACAGTTATCAAGGTAGAACGAATATTTCTTAAGAATAAGACAATGACAATTGTGGCAAATAAAGCCCCTAATAATACTTCTCTTAGCATACTGTTGACAGAGTCAACCACCATCTTCGAGCTCGAGAACAATATTTCTGCATGGACACCTGAGCCAGATTTATTAATTTCCTTTGCAACCTTTTGAATTTCCTTTCCAACCGTTACGGCACTAGCGCTACTTTCTTTTGTGATCGAAATAGCCATAGCATCTTTTCCATTGACATGAGAAATTCCTTCTTGACCATTGCTTTTTTGAATATCAGCCACATCTTTTAGATGTACTGCCGGTGCATTTGGCATTGGAGAAGGAAGAACAAGATCTCCAAGTTCATCTATACTTGTAATCTGTCCCACAACTTTAAGGTTACTCATCTGCCCATCAATGCTCTTATCTCCTAAAGATACAGATAGATTTTGTCCTTGTAATAGACTCATAACGGAATTTATTGATTGCTGCTTAGCAGCTAATTTTTTTAAATTCAATTTCACTTCTACTTGAGGATTATCTTTGCCATAAAGTGCGACACTGCCTACTCCTTTAATACTCTCGAACTTTGGCAAAATCTCTTTCTCAAGTTTTTCAAGATTTGCTTCCTTAGAGCCATTATCAAAGGCAACGGAAAGCTGTGCTACTGGAATCATCGAGGTATCATACTGAATGATGTTTGGTTTGGAAACATTATCTGGAAGCTTTAGATTATTCATAGCATCTTCAACTTGTTTTTTAGCTTCCTTCATATTTGTTTTAGAATCAAAGGAGATGTTCACCTGCGAATAACCATCACCCGTAGTAGATAATACATCGGTTTTGCCTTTAATAGTTGCTATTGCATTTTCAATCGGTTCTGTAACCTCTTGCGTCATTGTTTGCGAATTATATCCTTGCCCTATGGTTGCAACCGTTACCTGAGGATTATCGGCCTCCGGCATCAATTCCATCGGCAAAATAAAATAACTTCCAATCCCGAGTCCCAACGTTAAAACGGTCATGACAATTAAGGCAGCCTTATTTCGAAAGGCCCACTTCGTTAAATATTTCATAAAATCCACATAACCCCTTCCATTTATTATATTTGTTTGTTATTAGTCCAATAAATTAGTAGTAATTTCCTTCCTCGCCAAAATGAGTATAGCATCGTTCCGTTATCGTTTAATCCTATCACAGGTTTATTTTTATCTAAGACTTAAGACTGATGACTTAGGTTGCGGTAAAGAATTTAAAGACTTAACGTAAACCATGTCAAAGAAGAAATTTAAACGGAGCGTGCCCGTTGTAATGTGGAAAGCAGGGAGAACGGTCACAATCAATGCCGGAACGTTCCCGTTGTCGTGAGGGAAACAAAAGAACGGTCAAATTCAAGGTCAGAACGTGCCCGTTGACATGAGAAAAGCAGAAGAACGGTAACAATCAGTGCCGGAACGTGCCCGTTGACATGAGAAAAGCAGAAGAACGGTCACAATCAAGGGTCGAACGTGCCCGTTGAGGTGAGAAAAGCAGAAGAACGGTCACAATCAAGGGTCGAACGT